>CADAGA010000012.1 GCA_902787275.1 Oscillospiraceae bacterium
AATATCAGCAGCCTGCTGCGGCGTGCGGAACAGCGCAAAGATCGTGTCGTCGCCCGCAAGCGTGCCGACCAGACCGTCCCAGTGCATCGAATCAAACGCAGCACAGGCAGCCTGCGCCATGCCGTTGTAGCACCGAAGCACCAGCGTATTGCCGGCGTAGTCCGTACTCTTGACGGAGTGGACGAAAATGGAGCGGAACTTATTTTCCAGATGCTCCTCGCGCGGCTTGTCGCTGACCGCATAGCGGTACTGTCCGTCCTCGCCCATGAGCTTGACGATGCGCAGCTCCTTGATGTCGCGGGAGATGGTGGCCTGCGTCACGTCGAGACCGCTCTCGCGCAATCTGCGGAGCAGTTCCTCCTGCGTGCTGATGGAGTATTCCGCGATCAGCTGCAGAATCCGTTTTTGGCGTTTCTTCTTCATTTCGGGTCTATCCCCTTTGCTGCATTTTTGTATGGTAAACGTCGATAAAAGAATCCGTTTTGATGCGAATGAAATAGGCGCTCGTTTCGGCGCGGCAGACGCGCACATCGGCGCCCTTCGGCACGGGCATCGGTTCGGCGCCGTCACACGTGATCCCCAGCGCGGAATCCGTCGTCGCGCGCAGCGTCAGCTCGGTCTGCGGGGCGAACAGGAGCGTGCGTCCGGACAGAGAGTGCGGACAAATCGGCGTCAGCAGCAGGCTTTCGAGCGACGGGTCGACGATCGGACCGCCTGCCGAGAGTGAATACGCCGTTGAACCGGTCGGCGTCGCAACGATCACGCCGTCGCCGAGATAGCTGCACGTTTTGCGTCCGTTCACCAGAACCTCCACGCCTGTCAGCTTTGCCGCACCCATGCGCGAAAAGATCGCGTCGTTGACACACAGTGCCTCGTGCAGCACGCTGCCGTCCAGCACGATCTGCGCCTGAAGCAGCATCCGCCGCTCGGTCACGTATTCGCCGGTCAGCAACCGCCGCAGAAGCGGCAGCTCGTGCCGCTCCAGACCCGCCAGAAACGCGAGCCGTCCGGCGTTGATGCCGAGCACCGGCTTTCCGGCATCGATCGCCTTATGCGCAGCATAGATGATGCTGCCGTCGCCGCCCACGGCAATCACCAGATCGCAGCTTGCGAGCATCTGTTCCTGCGGCAGGAACTGCGCCTGCGCCGCGGCAAACTCCGGCCGCACCGTTTCCTCCAGCATGGCGCACGCGCCGAGCTTCTGAAGCTGCGCACAGATCTCCCGCGTGGTTTCCCGCGCGTTTTCGCGCGTCAGATTCGGAAGGATCGCTATGTTCATACCCTCACCTGCATTCTACTTTTTCAGCTGTTCGTGCGACAGGCTCACGAGTGCGTCGATCTCGTCGTCCGGAATGACCGCACCGTCCTGCGCTTTGCACAGAAACATCAGGTATTCAATATTTCCTTCGGGGCCGCGGATGGGCGAGAACGTCAGTCCGCGCACGGAAAAGCCCGCTTCCGCAGCAAAAGCCGTCACGGAGCGCACGACGTCCCGATGAACGTCCGGATCCCGCACGACGCCCTTTTTGCCGACGTTTTCGCGTCCCGCCTCGAACTGCGGCTTGATGAGACAGACCGCTTCGCCGCCGTCACGCAGCAGCTCGTACAGCACCGGCAGGATGATCCGCAGCGAGATGAACGACACGTCCACGCTCGCGAAGTCCGCCTCGTCCGGCACCTGCTCGCGCGTGCAGTAGCGGAAGTTGGTGCGTTCAAGATTGACCACGCGCGGGTCGGTGCGCAGCTTCCACGCGAGCTGTCCGTAGCCCACGTCGATCGCGTACACCTTGCGCGCGCCGCTTTGCAGCATGCAGTCGGTAAAGCCGCCCGTGGACGCGCCCACGTCCATGCAGACCTTGTCCGTCAGCGTGATGGGGAACGTCTGCATCGCCTTTTGCAGCTTCAGTCCGCCGCGGCTGACGAAGGGGTTGTCGTTTTCGCGCACCTCGATCACGTCGTCCGGTTTGACGGTCTGTCCGGCTTTGAGCGCCTTCTGCCCGCCGACGTAGACCGCGCCCGCCATAATGAGCGCGCGTCCGCGTTCACGCGACGGCACGAGTCCGCGCGCAAACAGCTCCGCGTCCAATCTGTTTTTATCCTGCATGATGCGCCTCTTCGTTCGTGATTTTCAAGCGGATGCTCTGCGCATCCAAGCCGTACCGACGCAGCTGTGCGTCGACCGACGCCTGCGCAACGAAACAGTCCGGCACCGCCGTCAGGGAATAATTGCCCTTGAATCCGCGCTCCAGAAGCTGCAGCGCGAACGCTTCGCCGATCCCGCCGCTGCGCACGCCTTCCTCAAAGAAGAACACGTTCTTGCACGCAAGCACCGCCTCCACGGCCGTCGGATCGATGGGCTTGACTCTGCCGAGCTTGACGACGCGCACGGGCAGACCCTGCGCCGCCTGCATCGCAAATGCGCTCACGCGGCCGTACGTGACGACCGCAGTCGGCGCATGCGCATCGCCGTACAGATCGAAGCTTCCGCCCGTAGGCGTGAAGTCCGCCGGGAACTCCGGTTCGGTGCCGCGCGGATAGCGCACCGCCGCAAGTCCTTCGTCGCGGTAGAGCGCATTGTGCATCGCCAGCCGCAACTCGTGATAGGTTGCGGGAGAATAGATCGTGATGCCCGGGATGCTGCCGAGGAACGCCGCGTCGTACAGACCCTGATGCGTTTCGCCGTCCTCGCCCACGAAACCGGCGCGGTCGATCGCCAGCACCATTTTCTGCCCCTGCAGCGCACCGTCGTGCAGGATCTGGTCGTAGGCGCGCTGCAAAAACGTCGAGTACAGCGCGACGACCGGCTTCATGCCCGTCTTGGAAAGACCTGCCGCAAACGTAACGGCGTGTTCCTCCGCGATCCCCACGTCGAAAAAGCGCCGCGGATAGCGCTCCTCGAAGCCGCGCAGCCCAGTGCCGAGCGCCATCGCCGCGGTCACGGCGCACAGCGTGCGGTCGTGCAGCGCCGCTTCGCACATATATTTTCCGAACTGCTCGGAGAAGTTCGTGCCGCCGGTCAGCGGCTCTCCGGAGTACATGTCAAATTGAGATATGCCATGGTACAGCGCAGGATGCTGCTCGGCATATTCACAGCCCTTGCCCTTAACGGTGTGCACGTGCAGCAGCACCGGCTTTTTGACGAGCTTCGCCGTCTCCAGCGCATCGGTCAGCAGCGCTATGTTGTGGCCGTCCACGGGTCCCATGTAGCGAAAGCCCATATCCTCGAACAGGTTGCTGCCGTACAGGTCGTTCTTGATGCGCGTTTTCACGTGCATGAGAAGGCGCGCCATCGGCTTGCCGATCAACGGAATATGGTTGAGCACCGCTTCCGTTCCGGCCTTGAAGCGTACGTACTCCGGCTTCGAGCGGATGACCGCCAAATACCGCGCGAGACTGCCGACGTTGCGCGAGATGGACATCTCGTTGTCGTTGAGCACGACGATCAGACGGCTGTCGGTACGGCCGGCGTTGTTCAGCGCCTCGTACACCAGACCGTTCGTAAACGATCCGTCGCCCACCACTGCCACGGTGTAGCTCTTGTCGTCATTCAGCTCGTTCCCGCGCACAACGCCGTACGCCGACGAAAGCGCGGTGCCGGAGTGTCCCGAATAGAACACGTCGTGCTCGCTCTCGTTCGGACGGGAAAAGCCCGAAATGCCGCCCTCCTGCCGCAGCGTGGAAAAGCGTTCCCGACGACCGGTGAGCAGCTTGTGCGTGTAGACCTGATGCCCGACGTCGAAGATGATCTTGTCCTGCGGTGAATGAAACACCTTGTGCAGCGCGACGGTCAGCTCCACCACGCCCAGATTGGACGCAAGATGACCGCCCGTCTGCGACACGGTTTCGAGCAGAGTCTGGCGGATCTCGCCGCACAGCGTTTGCAGCGCTTCCTCGTCCAGACGCTGTACGTCGTCCGGCGCATTGATTTGATCGAGATATTTCAAAACTGTCAGTCCTTTATTTGTTACGATTGCAAAGCGATGCCGCGAGCGTGCGCAGCGTCTCTCCCGCTTCACCGAACGCGTCCGCCGCGCGGATCGCAGCGTCTGTGAATGCGCGTGCGTCCCGTCTCGCGCCGTCCAGTCCGCAGAGCGTGACGTAGGTGCTCTTGTGCTGCGTCTCGTCGCTGCCCGCAGGCTTGCCGAGCGTCGCCGTGTCGCCCGTCACGTCAAGGATATCGTCCACGATCTGGAACGCCATGCCGAGCCCGTATGCGTAATCGGCAGCCGCTTCGCGCTGCTGCGGCGATGCGCCGGCGGCAATGCAGCCGAGCATACATGCCGCGCGGATCAGTTCGACCGTTTTGAGCGCGTCCGTTTGCCGCAGCGTCTCAAGAGAGACAGCGCGATCCTCGTTCTGAAGATCCATCGTCTGTCCGCCGATCATGCCGCGGTGTCCCGCGGCTGCGGCGAGCACTGCGCACGCTTCGGCGATCCGGTTCGCCGGCACAGACGCTTTGGCGAGCGTCTCAAACGCCAGCGTCAGCAGTCCGTCACCCGCCAAAAGTGCGTTCGCCTCGCCGTACTGTACGTGGCAGGAAGGCTTGCCGCGGCGCAGCGCGTCGTCGTCCATACACGGCAGATCGTCGTGGATGAGCGAGTAGGTGTGCACCATTTCCACCGCCGCCGCGAACGGCAGCGTCGTCGCCGGTTCACCGCCGCACACACGGCAGAATTCCAGCACGAGACAGGGGCGGATGCGTTTGCCGCCGCCCTCCAGACTGTACCGCATCGCTTCACTGACAACGTCCGTCCCCGATACGGCAGAGCGCAGATATTCCTCGATCTGCGGCAGATATCTCTTCATTTCAATCCTCCTGCGCCTGCGCGTCAGAAAGCGTGACGATCTTTTGCTCGGCGGTGTCGAGATACGTATTGCACAGCCGCACCAGCGCGGACGCCTCTTCATACAGTTTCAACGTATCCGCGAGCGGCAGACTTCCGTCCTCGAGGCGGTCGGTGATCACCGCCAGACGTTCCATCGCCTGTTCGTATGTGAGCTGTTTCATGTCAGTTCCTCCTGTGTTTGTTCCACGATACATGCGGCGCTGCCGCGCGAAAAGCGAAGCTGCAGCCGGTCTCCCGCCGAAAGCGCTTTTACATCCGTCACGGCCGCGCCGTCCTTTTCGGCGATGGCGTATCCGCGCACGAGCACTTTCATGGGATTCATTGCGTCCAGCTTGCCGCAGAGAAGTGCAAGTTCACCGCGTTCCTTCTGCATCCGCGTGCGCACGCTGCGGTCGGCCTTTTCGCTCAGGCTGTCCAGTCGCAGCCGGTGCGGCGTCAGCAGCACGCGCGGGTCGCGCAGATCGGCTTTGCGGGAGAGCGACTCCAGCAGCAGCCGTTCCCGTTGCAGACGCTCCTGCACCGCGCGGTGCGTGCGCATCCCGAAGCTCAGCAGCACGCCGCGCTCCTCCATGCTGTCCGGCACCGCGAGTTCTGCCGCAGCGGACGGCGTCGGCGCGCGCAGATCCGCGGCAAAATCGCAGATCGTAAAATCCGTTTCGTGTCCGACGGCGGAGATCACCGGGATGTCGGAATCCGCCACCGCACGGGCGACGATCTCCTCGTTGAACGCCCAAAGATCCTCGACAGACCCGCCGCCGCGGCCGACGATCAGCACGTCCGCCGCGTTTTGCTCGTTCATGAAGCGAACCGCCGCAGCGATCTCCGGCGCCGCCTGCGGTCCCTGCACCTGCACGGGGCAGAGCACGACGGTCGTCATGGGAAAGCGTCTGCTCAATATATTGAGGATATCCTGCACCGCAGCACCCGTTGCGGACGTGATGACGCCCACGCGCATGGGGCAGCGTGGAATCGGTTTTTTGCGCGATTCGTCAAACAGCCCCTCGGCCGCAAGCTTGCGCTTGAGCTGCTCAAACGCTACGTGCAGCGCACCCGCGCCGTCGGGCTGCATGTCGTCGATATACATCTGGTACTGTCCGTCGCGCGGGAACAGAGAGACCCGTCCGCGCGCAAGCACCCGCATCCCGTTCTCGGGCATGAAGCGCAGACGCGACACGTCCGAACGGAACATCACCGCGCGTACCGCCGCCGCATCGTCCTTGAGCGTGAGATAATAATGTCCCGTGCGCAGATGATTCGTAAAGTTCGAGATCTCCGCGCGCACGTACACAGCGGACAGATTGCGGTCGCCGTCGAGAAGGGACTTGACGTACGTATTCAGTTGGGAAACCGTTAAAATCGTCATATCACATGGTGTGTTTCCGATAGGCAAGATACGCCGTGCCTACCGCATTGTCACAGGCAAGTTCGGGCGACGCGAACACGCACTCGAACCGGTCGCCGAGCGTTTTGCGCAGCAGCGTGTTGGCCGTCACGCCGCCGGAAAAGACCAGCGGCAGATCGCCGCACCGACGCAGGGCGGATTCCGCCATCGCCGTCAGCGCTTCGGCAAGATATACGAGACAATAGCGGCAGACGTCCGCTTTTGACTCACCTTTTTCGACCATACGCGCGCACTGGTTTTCCAGACCGGACAAGCTGCAGCTGCCGTCCTTCATCGGCACGCGCACGGAAAACGCGCGATCGCTTTTCTGCGCTTCTTCGTCCACGTATTTCCCCGCGGGGAACGGGAAGCCGAGCATCACGCCCACGCGATCCACAGCTTGTCCGGCTTTCAGGTCAAGCGAGGACAGCAGCAGCTCGGCATGCAGCACGCGCTCGCG
The DNA here is from genome assembly GCA_902787275.1 of Oscillospiraceae bacterium. Taxonomy (GTDB): domain Bacteria; phylum Bacillota; class Clostridia; order Oscillospirales; family Acutalibacteraceae; genus UBA1425. The sequence goes on from CADAGA010000012.1 coordinate 6,689, forward strand.
CTCGGGCGTCACGCGCACGCATTCCGTCGTGCCGCCCGACACGTGGAACGCGAGGAATTCCTTGTCCGCAAGATCGGTGCGCTTCGCCGACAGCAGCGCAGCGGCAATATGCCCCGCCTGATGCGAAAAGCGGTACAGCGGCACGTCCAGCGCCTTGGCCGCGGCAAACGCCGCACTCACCCCCGCAAGGAAACAGGGCATGTACGACCCCTCGGCGTCGCGCGGGCGGTCGGACACGCCGACGGCGGCCGCGTCCCGAAATGCCGGCAGCGCGCCGAGGATGTCCGGCAGCGCAGCCGTGTGGTGAAAAACCGCGTCGCTCTGCCGCAGCCCCATCTGCCCTTCTTTTACCGGGAGCAGACGGCGGCTCGAGAGCACCTCGTCCGGCGACGCAAACAGCGCGGCGGACGTCGTGTAATTGCTGGTGTCTATTCCGAGGTACCGCATGCGCTTTCCTCCGCGCGCAGATACGCGCGCAGCACGCCGTTGACGAAGGAAACGTCCTCGCTCGACGCGTACTGCTTGCACAGCTCTACCGCTTCATTGACCGCCGCACCCGGCGGCACGTCGGTAAAGCGCAGCTCGCCCACCGCGAGCCGCAGCGCCGCCTGCGATACGCGCGAAATGCGGCTGATCTTCCAGCCGCGCAGATGTTTTTCGATCGCCGCGTCGATCTCGGTCTGCGCATCGCAGACCTGCTGCACGAGCGCATGCGCAAAATCGTCCAGCTCCACGATGCCGTCCTCGCACGCGAGCGCGATCACGTCGGACAACTCCATCTCCGGATGGAACGATTTATCAAACAGGAGCAGGAAAGCCTGCTCTCTCGCTTCGTGTCTCGTCATTGCGGTCGCCTCCTTATGTATATACAGAAGTATTATAACACGATTTCTTTTTCTGTACAACTCCTTTTCCAAAAAATATACAAAATTCCCTGTATAAATGCATAAAAAAGAGCCGCCGCATCGCGGCAGCTCTCCGACACTCTGTTTATTCCTGGATCCCGTTCAGTTTTTCGATGCAGTCCTTGCAGACCTTTTTGCCCATGTAGTCCACCACGTTGTCCGCGCTGTTGCAGAACACGCAGGCAGGCTCGTACTTTTTGAGGATGATCTTGTCGTCCTCGACGAAGATCTCCAGCGAGTCTTCATTGTCCACCAGATCGAACAGGCGGCGCAGCTCCTTGGGCAGGACGATACGTCCCACATGGTCGATCCGACGCACGATGCCGAGAGATTTCATGCGTGATACCTCCTTTTCCTGACCGAATCGTCACTCAAAATGTACCATAATCTGACAAAATTGTCAATCGAGTTGCGAGAAAGTACAAGAAAAGTTCACGGTTTGTTTACGCAAGGCTCAGTACCAGATCCAGCCGAACAGCAGGATCTTCACGAGCCATTGCCACCACTCGTATCTGACCGTCACGTCGAACGCCGCCTCGCGATCGTCAAAGACCGCGCGAACCGTGTGCGTGCCGCGCGTCATCCGGTCCGTTCCGAGAAGCTGCACGCCCTGCGTCGTGCGCGTTTCAACCGTGCCGTCGGAATACGTCACCCGCAGCTGCAGACCTTCCGCCGAGAAGGGGTCTTTGTACGTATAGTCCGTCTTGTCCGGCAGCTGTGCGATCTGCACGTACGTGACCGTACGCGACGCGCTCACGCGGCGCGACCCGTCGAGCGCGGACAAATCGGGCAGTCCCCATCCGAAGCGCGTATCGCGGCCGGGATCGCCGAGATCCTTCGTATTCAGACGCAGCAGTTTTTCCAGCGCGGCATGGCCTGCGTCCGGCATGTACAGCTTGTACAGCGCGGCAAGCGCGGAAACGTGCGGCGCGGCATAGGACGTTCCGTTCATCTCGTACGAGATGCCGTAGATGCTGATGCACTGCACGGCTCCGGCGGGCGCGCAAAGATCGACCGTCGAGCCGTAGCAGGCGTTTTGGTAAAACTGCATATCCCGATCACATCCGGATACGATAAAGCCCGGCGCATAGTCCGCGGGGCAGCATTTCTTTTTGTCCATATCCAGCGCGTAATTGCCCGTGCAGATGACCGGCAGCGCGTCCTGCTCGAGCGCGTAATCCACTGCCTCGTGCAGCGCCTGACTGCAATAATTCTCCGTCACGAAGCTGACGTTGATGATCGAAGCGCCGTGTTCGGCGGCATACTTGATCCCGTTCGCCGCATCCAGCAGCGAGCCTGTGCCGTCCGTCTGCAGCACGCACACCGGCATGATCTGCACCGGCAGTCCCTGCGTGCAGTCCGCCACAACGCCGGCGACGCTCGTGCCGTGGCCGTAGCGATCCTGCGTTTCCGGATCGCCGTTCATCGTCGCACCCTCGGCCAGACGACCTTTAAAAATCGGCAAAGATGCTTTCACGCCGGAATCGACGACCGCCACCACGACCGGCGTCAGGTCGTCCCGCCCGGCAAGCTCGGACGCAAATCCGTCGGCGTGCATCAGCTCCATGCCGTACGTCAGATATTCGGTCAGCGGCTGCGCGTTCCCCTGCGCGACCACACGCACGTTCGGCTCGGCATACTCCACGCCGCGCAGCGCACAGACGTCCGGCAGCTTGTCCGCCGCTTCCTGCGCGCTCGAAAACGTCACCGTGTACGTATCGTCCGGCCCCTGCACCGTTTTTTGCGCGTGCAGCAGGCGGAAATCCGGCAGCGTGCCGTCGGTCTTGACGATCAGCGTGTCCTCCGTCGGCGCCGTCCGCGACTCCTGCGCGGCGGCGGAAAACGCCGGATAGTCCTGTGCCGTGTCGTCGTAGACGCGCAGCCCGTATACGGCGGGCGAGAGAACGCCCACCGTCAGGATCATGGCGGCAGCGGCTGCCGCCGTTTTTTTCAAAAATCGTTTCATTGCGCGCCTCCGTGGATATGATTGGTCAGCGTCAGACTGCCGTCGTCGTCAAAGCTGACGATCACGCCGTCGTTCTCCGCCGTAGCGAAGATCGGCAGACGCGCCCAGATGATCAGCATCCATTTTTCGTTCGGATAGATCTTGCCCAGCCGGTTCGTCACGACGGCGATCTCGGGATCGAGCTTGCGCAGCCACGAGAACGATCCGGAGCCGTAATAGCCGTGGTGCCCGATCTTGAGCACGTCCACGTTCCCGATCTTGTCCTCCAGCAGCTTCGTCAGTCCCGTCGTGCGCGTGATGTCCGCCGCCAGAAACGCCGACCGCTCTCCCTTCGTCACCTTGACGCCGACGCTTGCGGCGTTTTCGCCCTGTCCGTACAGCTCAGGCGGCGTAACCGTGTTGTAAAACTGCAGCGTAAAAGCACCGAACGCAAACGGATCGTCGGGCAGCTGCTGCACGCACGGGATGTTCCGCTTTTGCAGATCGTCCATGATCTGCGTATAGACGTCCGCAAGCCCCCACCGCTCGTCGATCTTCTTTTCAACGGCGGGATCGTACGGTTTGAAATACGCCTTGTCCACCAGGATCTCCGTGTCCTGCAATATGGCGTGGAAACAGCCGATGTGGTCGTAATGGTCATGCGTGCCGAGGATGAAATCCAGATGCGCGTTCCCCTGCGCGTCCACGGCAACCTTTTTGATATAGTCGATCACGACCTGTTCAAAGCCCTGATACTTTCCCTTGCGACGGGGATTGAAGCTGCCCTCGCCCGAGTCGATCAGCGCGAAGTGTCCGTCGGATTCCAAAAGGATCGCGTCGGAATTGGCGGTATTCAGAAAGTGGATGCGGTCAGTGTGCGTGCCGTCGAACGATTCGGGAGAGATCGGTACGCGGGACGTGTAGATATTGCCCAGGACGACCGACGCGATGTCCCACAGAAAGATAAAAAACATCAGCGGCACGATGATCCACGTGGCAATTTTTTTCTTTTTAGCGCTTGTCATAGCTGCCTCGTTTCGTTTGGTATGATATTTAATAGTATCACAAAACGAGAGCGGTGTAAACAGTCTTTTTTTACAAAAACCGCACGAAACAGTGCGGTTGTTCTTCAGGCAGCTTCGATGATCGAAACGTCCGCGGCATCCAGCCCCGTCTTTTGCACCACGATCTCCGTGATCTGCAGCAGAACCGCGCTCTCCGCCGGCGTCTGTGCGAGCAGAACCTGCGCCGAACTTCCGTCCAGGATCACGAGACTCTCCAGACCGGTCTTCGCGCCGATGAGCGTCTCGACGTCCGACTCCGCCGTCCTGTTTTCCGTCAGCTTTGCCAGCGCCTTGGACGCCTCTGCCGTCGCTGCCTGTGTCGATGCGCTGTCGTGAAGGATCTCCTGCAGCGTTTCCAGCGCCGTGTCATGTGCGCGCTCTCGCTTCAGGCGTGCCGCGGCAAACGGGTCCTGCTTGCCTGAAACATCCGAGAGCACGTACTGCGCGTCGCCGAGATTCTCCGCTGCTTCGGTCACCGACACGTCGGCCGGCGACGCCTGCGGATGCGGTTTGGTGTAGTACCAGTTCACAAATACTGCCGCGCCGAGTGCGAGCACCAGCGCGGACGTGACCAACTGTCTCTTCTTGAGGATCATGTTTCACCGATTCCTTTCCGTCTCCATTTTGACGACGCTGACGTGTCCCGCGCCAACTCCCAGCGCCGCCGTCACCGTCTGTGTGATCCGCTGCTGCACCTGCGGGTCGTCCGCGCCCTCGCAGACCACCGCAACGCCCTGCACGGTCGGCGTGATCGTCTTCAGGCGCAGTCCCGTTTCATCGCTGCCCGAGCGCACGAGTACGTAGTTCTGCTCGCTCTGCACGCGTGACGTGCCCGACTCGCTTTCCATCGAGTCGTTGCGCGCCCAAACGGTTTCCTCTCCGGCGCGCAGCGTTACGAGCACCTGCGTCCTGCCCGCCCCCTCAATCGAACAGATCAGCTCCGACAAGCGCTGCTCTGTCTGCTTCGCGTACGCCTGCGGCTGCACTGTTTGCGCCGTTTCGCTCTTTTCTCTCGGGAGCGTCCATTCCGACAGGATCAGCAAAACGAGTGCAAGCGCGCACAGGATCAGTACCGCGGCGCGTTTTTTATCTGCCCGCAGCTTCAGAAGGAGCTGTTTCCATGACAGGCCGTTCTCCCGTAAGTGCAAAAATTTCATCTGCAATCTCCTGTGCCTGTTCAGCGGGAACGCCGCTGATGATAAACGTGCCGGCGTGGACTTCGCCGTCGCGCACAACCGTCTGCGTCTCGATCTGTGCCGTCAAAAAGCCGTGCGCATCCAGTATCCTGCGCGCCGTCTGTTCGATCGCCAGCCGCGCATTCTCCCGCACGGCGTCGGCCGCGGCTTCGGCATTGTCCCGAAACCGTGCGTCGGGCAGTGCGTGCAAAAGCTGCTGCGCGGGACGCAGCGCCGTCGTCAGCACAAACAGCGCTGTACACAGCCGCACGAGCCGTTTGGTGCTGCCCTGCGGCGAGAGCAGGCGCACGATCCCGCCGAGCGTCGCCGCAAAGCAAAGTCCGAATAAGAGTCCGCTGATCGTCTGCATCACAGATCCGCCTTGATCGTCAGAATGATTCCGACGGACAGCACGTACAGCACGGTAACAAACAGCAGACACGCGTGCAGCACGGACAGCGCCGCCGAGAATGCGCCGAACAGTTTTTCGGCGTTCTTTTGACCGAACAGCGACGACAGCAGACACAGCCCCTTCAGCGCCGCGATCCACAGCAGCATCTGCACCGCCGCCGGCAGTGAAACGGCGCAGACGCCCGCAACCGCGAACACGCCCGCCGTCGAACGCACCGCCGCAAGGCTGCCCGCTACGGACGCGTACGCGTCGCTCAGCTGCGAGCCGACCACGGGAATGAACGTGCTGATCGCCAGCTTGACGCCCTTTGCCGCGACCGTGTCAGCCGCGCCCGCCAGAACGCCCTTGAGCGAAAGAAACGCGGTGAACAGCGTCGCAAGTGCGGAAAAGATCCAGACGGCGCACTTGCGGATCTTTTGCGTCATGCCTTCCGTCTCGCTGTCCGGCGTCAGGCAGTCCAGCACGCCCGTACCGAGCATCAATCCGCAGGCGGGCGCCATGAAACCCGACGCTGCCGCCGCAACGGTCTGTGCCGCTGTGAAAACCGCGGTTTGCCAGCAGACCGACAGCAGCGGGCTGCCGGATGCCGCAACGACCGCCGCAAGACCGGGGATCAGCGAGCAAACGAACGCGCTGCCTGCTCGAACCGCTGAGACCGCCGCCGTTATGACCGTTCGCAGCGGCACGGCGCAGACAGTCACCAGAAAGAGACTGCCGAACAAGGCGCGCGCATCGCTCTGCTTTTCCCCGAATACGTCCGCTACAGCCAGAAGCAGCAGAACACCGACTCCCGCTGCAAAAAACGACAGCGGTCTTTGCAATCCGCCCCGGAACAGCCCGAGAACGCCTTGCATCACGTCGCGGAACGAAACGGAGAACAGCCCGGAAAAGTCCGCGTCGGAAATGCCCATGTGTTCCAACAGTTCCTGCGCCTGCTGCGGCAGAGCATCAGTCATGAAAGAAAGATCGTACTCCATCATGCAAAAAATCCCGCAGCAAATCGCAGCGCCGTTTCCACCAGAGGCAGACACGCGGCAAGCAGCAGTGCCCTTACAGCCGCGTCCACGGTCACCGCCAGTGCGGACAGTCCGGCGTCACGGCAGAACGCGGCCGCCCACTCCCCCGCCGCCGACATGCAGAGCGTACGCAGCAGCAGACGCATCGCGTCCGTGTCCAGACCGCTGCGGGAAGTATACGTCGTGAGCATCCGCACCACCGACGACGCGCCGGAAACGACCGCGCCGACGAGAGCTGCCGTCGCGGCAATCTGCACCAGAAGTGCAAATTCGGCTCTTTCTTTTTTAAGCGTCGCCGCAAGCAGTGAACAGACTACCGCGAACGCCGCCGCCTTATACGCGCTCACAGATCGAACACGGCGCGTACCGTGCGCGCCATCATCTGCAGTTTCGGCAGCAGCAGCATCAGCGCTGCCAAAATGCCCGCGATCGTCGTGAGCATGGCGTAATCGTCCCGACCGGACTTCGACAGGATCTGGTTGATCACCGCGACGACGATCCCCACGGCGGCGATCTTGAACACAAAGGCAATATCCATGATTTTCCGTATCCTCGGTTTAAAGTATCAGAATGCCCAGCAGCAAGCCTGCCGCAGCGCAGACGCGCACGCAAAGCGCGCCGACGGACGCCTCTCTCCGGTTTGCTGCCTCCAGCGCCTGCGCGGCTCGCGTTTCATACAGTTCCAGCAGCCCCTCTACGCGGTGACCATCCGCGTCGGACAGCGCCGGCAGACACTGGATAAGCATCTCGCGTTGTGTGCACGGCAACCGGTGAATATGCAAAAACGCTTCTGCGGCAGCCGCCCACGCCTGCGGAAGCGGCTCCCCCTGCCGGATGCGTGCAGTGCAGTCCGACAGGAATGTGAGCGCGTTGAGCTCCCGGTTTGCCGAAAGCGCTTCGACCTGCACGTCCAGCGGTTCATGAAGCCGCGCGCGCAGACGCACCTCTCGCAAAAGCAGACAGATCTGTTCCGAAATCTGCACGCGCCGACGAAACCCGTCCCGCAGCAGCATCCCCACGCACACCGACGCGAGCGTGAGCAGCAGCGCCGCAGCCGCCCTCACGGACACAGCTCCCGCGCGTCATAGATCGTCTTGATCGTGCACGGCGGCGAGCTTTGCAGCAGCACGACGTGCTGAAATTGCCGCGTCTGCAAAAGCCGCTGCAGCGGTTTGCGCTGCCGGAGCGTTTCTGCCGTGTCGGTATGGACGCTGACGGCGCACTGCGCGCCCGCGGAAAAGCTCTGTTCGAGCGCGTCGATCTCCTCCGCTGTTCCTATTTCGTCACACAGAAGCATCTGCGGACTCATCACACGCAGCGCCTTGCGGATTCCTTCCGCCTTGCCGCAACCGGTCAGCACGTCGCAGTACGACAAAAACGGAAACTCCTGCCGCGTATCGATCACGCTGACTCGGTAATACCGGCCGCACTCGCCCTCCGACAGCCGCCGCGCCAGATCACGCAGCATCGTCGTCTTTCCGCTGACCGGAGGACCCGCAACGATCACGCTGCAAAGGCCTCGCGAAAACAACGTGTTGCACAGCGTCTTCGCCGCCGCGTTCACCTGCCGCGCGATGCGCAGATTCATGGACGTAATGCATGTGAGCGTGCGCGTCGCAGCGTCCGTCTGCCCGCAAAGGCCAAGCCGGTGTCCTCCCGGCAGCGTCAGAAATCCGTCACGGATCTGTGCTTCAAAGCTGTGTACCGACCAGCGGCACGCGCAAAGAAACGTGTCGTGCAGCTCTGCCGCTGTCATCGTCAAGACGTCCGCTCCACCGAAGCAGCTGCAGCGTCCGCCCTCGCGCAGAAACAGCGGATCGTCCGCCGTCGTCAGCAGCAGCGGCGCATCCGCACGCAGCCGGATCTCCGTAACAGATCGTTTCGTCTGCGGCGGGATACGGCGCAGTTCCCGCTGCAGACGTTCGGGCAGGATCTGTGCCGCCGCATCAAAACACTCCGCTATGCTCTCCCCCTTTTCCCGCTCTTCGCTACATCTATATGGTGTCTTGTCCCGGCTTAGAACCCGGACAGACGCAAAAAGCCCCCGGGCGGGATGCCCGGGGGCTGGGGAAATGGGGTATAAGGGGGTTATGCCGCGGGGGTGGTCAGTTCGGACCATGTATTGGAGTAGATGGTCTGGGTAGAGCCGTCGGCGAGTTTAACGGTCAGATAGAGTCTGCCGGTTCTCGTCTGGCCGGCAGCGACGTTGTTGACGTTG
>CADAGA010000013.1 GCA_902787275.1 Oscillospiraceae bacterium
CCGTAATTCATATACGCGTACAAAGCGCCGCTGCGGCCGTTGCCGGTCTGCACTTCGTCGACCAGAAGCAGGATGTCGTTTTCTTTTGCAAACGCCGCGAGTGCCTTTGCATATGCGGGATCGAGCGGCACGACGCCGCCTTCGCCCTGGATGCACTCGATCATCACGGCGGCGAGCTTCGTTTCGGCAGCGGTCTTGCGCAATGCGTCTATGTCGCCTGCGGGAACGTGTACGAATCCCGGCGTCAGCGGCTGAAACAGCTCGTGATAATGCGCCTGTCCCGTCGCGGCAAGCGTCGTCAGCGTCCGGCCGTGGAAGCTGTTTTCCAGCGTCGCAATCGTGAAACAGTCTGCGCCCTTTTTCTCGGCGGCGTATTTGCGCGCGACCTTGATCGCGCACTCGTTCGCCTCCGCGCCGGAGTTGGAGAAGAATACCTTCTTCATGCCGGTTCTCTGGCACAGCATCTGCGCGAGCTGCGCGCACGGTTCGGTGTAGTAGAGGTTCGACATGTGCTGCACTTTGGCGATTTGATCTGTGACGGCCTGCTGCCAGACGTCGTCTGCGACGCCGAAGCTCGTCACGGCGATGCCGCTGCCCATGTCGATATACTGCTTGCCCTGTGCATCCTCGACGACGGAGCCTTTGCCGCGCACGATCTCCACGGGAAAGCGCTTGTAAGTCCCTGCAATATAGGTGTTGTCCATTTCACGAATACTCATGTTCAGTCCCCCTTGATCCAAGTGCCTGCGCCTTCATTGGTCAGCAGCTCCATCAGGATGGAGTGCGGCACGCGGCCATCCATGATGACGACGTTCTTCACGCCCTGTTCGATCGCGCGGATGCAGCAGTCCACCTTCGGGATCATGCCGCCGGAGATCACGCCCGTGTCGTACAGCGCTTTGGCTTCGCTGACCGTCAGTCCGGTGATGAGCGACGACGGATCGTTCCGGTCGCGCAGGATCCCGGCGATGTCGGTCATCATAATGAGTCTCTGCGCACCGAGCGCGCCGGCGATGTGTGCCGCAGCAGTGTCGCCGTTGATGTTGTAGGCGTTGCCCTCGCGGTCGCAGCCGATCGTCGAGATGACCGGGATATAGCCGTTGTTCAGAAGATCCCAGACGGGTTTGATGTGGATCTTTTTGATTTCGCCCACGTATCCCAGGCGCGGGTCCTTCGTCTCGGCTTCAATGAGTCTGCCGTCCATGCCGGACAGACCGATCGCTTTGCCGCCCTTCATTTCCAGAAGGTTGACGAGTGTCTTGTTGACCTTGCCGGCGAGCACCATCTGCACGATATCGACGGTCTCTTTGTCCGTCACGCGCAGACCGTCGACGAATTCGGCTTTTTTGCCCAGCTTGTTCATCAGCTCGCTGATCTCGGGGCCGCCGCCGTGCACCAGCACGACCTTGACACCGATCAGGTGCAGCAGGACGATGTCTTCCATCACCTGCTGCTTGAGCTGTTCGTTGATCATGGCGTTGCCGCCGTATTTGACCACGACGACCTTGCCCGTATAGTGTTTGATGTAGGGAAGCGCCTGCGTGAGCACCTCAGCGCGTTCCGCGTTGGATAATGCGATGTCCATTTTTCTCTCCTTACGTGCGGTAGTCGCCGTTGATCTTGACGTAATCGTACGTCAGGTCGCAGCCCCACGCCGTCGCCGCCGCGTCGCCGCTGTGCAGTTCGACCAATATTTCGATCTCTTTTTCAAGCAGGATCTTCTTTGCGATCTCTTCGGAGAAGTCGACGCCCGCGCCGTTTTTGCAGACTTCGACCGTGCCGGCTGCGCTGCGGAACGCGACGTCGATCTTTTCGACGTCTACCGCGGCGCCGCTGTAGCCGATCGCGCACAGCACGCGTCCCCAGTTGGCATCCGCGCCGAACATCGCCGCCTTCAGCAGGCTCGAGCAGACCACGCTTTTGGCGACAGTCTTGGCCGTCTGCGCTTCGGCGGCGCCGGTCACTTTGCACTCGAGCAGCTTCGTCGCGCCTTCGCCGTCGCCCGCGAGCAGGCGGCAAAGCTGCACCGTGACGGTGTTGAGAGCGCACATGAATGCGTTGAAATCCTCGCCGTCCTTCGTGACGGGCGCGTTGCCTGCCATTCCGTTTGCGAGCACGACGACCATGTCGTTGGTGGACGTGTCGCCGTCGATGCTGACCATGTTGAACGTGTTCGCAACGTCGCCGGACAGCGCCTTGCGGAGCATTTCCGGCGCGATCGCCGCATCCGTCGTGATGAAGCAGAGCATCGTTGCCATGTTCGGATGGATCATGCCGCTGCCCTTGGCGATGCCGCCGATGCGGCACGTTTTGCCGCCGAGTGTGAATTCCACGGCGACTTCTTTTTTGATCGTATCGGTCGTCATGATGCCCTCCGCCGCGTCGGCGCTGCCGTTCGCATTCAGGCCCTGCACGAGCGCAGGCATGCCTGCCGCGATCGGTTCGACATCCAGCGGCTGTCCGATGACGCCCGTGGATGCGACCACGACGTTGCCCGCGTCGATGTTGAGCGCGTCTGCCGCCAGAGCGCTCATCTGCTCGGCGATCTCGACGCCGTTTGCGTTGCACGTGTTGGCGTTGCCGCTGTTGCAGATCACGGCCTGCGCCGTTCCGTCGGCGATGTGCGCCTTCGTCACCTGCAGGGGTGCGCCCTTGACGAGATTCGTCGTGTAAACTGCCGCGCAGCTCGCCGGTACGGCGCTGAAAATGAGCGACAGATCCTTTTTCGTTTTATTCTTGCGGATGCCGCAGTGCACCCCGTTTGCCGTAAAGCCTTTTGCGGCGCAGACGCCGCCTTCGATCCTCTGCATCGTTGGTCCTCCTTATACGTTCAGGCCGGCCGTCTCCTCGACGCCGAGCCGGATGTTCATATTCTGAATGGCGGCGCCGGACGCTCCCTTGCCGAGATTGTCGAACCGCGCCATGAGCGTCAGGCGGCCGTCCTGTCCGCCGACCGTGATCTGCATATCGTCCCGTCCGCTGAACGCGCCCGCTGACAAAAAGCCCTCTTCCTGCGCGTCCTTGACAAAGCGGACGAGCCCGCTTCGGTAATAGTCGGCGTAGAGCGCCTCGACAGACGCTTTGCCAAAATCGCCCGTCAGCGGCACCGTGACGAACATGCCGGCGTAGTACGGCGCGACGACCGGACAGAACACGGGCGCCGTCCGCAGGCCGCAGACCTTGACCATCTCCGGCAGGTGCTTGTGGCTCTGCGAGAGGCCGTACATCCGCGGCGCTTCCAGAAGCGCGTCACGCGACGCATCCTCGTACTGCGCGATCATCTTCTTGCCGCCGCCGGAATAGCCCGTCAGCGAGAAGCAGGACAGCGCCGTGTCCGCAGGAAGCATGCCGTTCTGCGCGAGCGGGGCGACCAGCGCGATGAAGCCGCTGGCGTGACAGCCGGGATTGGCGATGCGGCTGCTCGTTCGGATCGCGTCGCGCAAACCGCCGATCTCCGCGAAACCGTACGTCCAGTCGTCCAGCGTGCGGTGCGCCGTGGACGTGTCGATGATCACCGTGTCCGTTCCTTCGGCCAGAGTGACCGCTTCACGCGCCGCGTCGTCCGGGAGACAAAGGAACGCGACGTCCGCGCGCGCGATGGCATCCTGCCTTGCGTCGGGGTCCTTGCGCAGCGCCTCCGGCAGACAGATCCGTTCGATATCCTGCCGCGCGTCCAGCCGTTCGACAATGCGCAGCCCTGTCGTGCCTGCGCTGCCGTCAACAAATACCTTTTTCATCTTCTCCAAGTTCCTTGTTATAAAGTAATATGCGTATACTATACAATCAAAAATCCGAAAAGTCAAGACGATAATGAAAGAATATTCATTATTTATGGATTATTTATGCAAATATATACATTCTCGGTGCATATTTGTGAAAAATGCGCATACACAGTCGGCCGCGGAAAACAAAAACTTGCACAAAGCGGCGCGTTCGTGTATACTATATAGCAATCAGCCCGTCCGGACAAGGAGGAATGCACATGACACGGACAAAACTTGCGGATCGCGCGCTGCCGAACTATACGCGCGGCGAAGAGATATTCAATATGGTCAGCCACATCGTCGGCGGCAGCTTCGGCGTGATCGCGCTGGCGATGTGCGTGACGATCTCCGCACTGCACCGCAACGGCTGGGGAATCGCCGGCGGGACCGTGTACGGTCTGATGACGGTTTTTCTGTATACGGTTTCGAGCGTGTATCACGGACTCAAGCCCGAACGCGCAAAGAAAGTGATGCAGGTTCTGGATCACTGCATGATCTATGCGATGATCGTCGGCACGTACGCGCCGATCCTGCTGACCGGACTGCGTGAAAAGAAGCCGCTGCTGGCGATCATTCTGGGTGTGGTGGTTCTCGCGATGACGGCCGTCGGCGTGACGTTCACGGCGATCGACTTCCACCGCTACAAGGTGCTTGCCACGGGCGGATATTTCGTGATCGGCTGGAGCGCGCTGTTCTCCATCAAATCCATTGCGCAGGCGTTCGGCAGCGGACTGGTGTTCTGGCTGGTTGCGGGCGGCGTCGTCTACACGCTCGGCATGATCTTTTTCGCGCTGGGCATCAAGCGCCGCTGGCACCACAGCGTATTCCATATTTTCATCGTGATCGGCAGCGTGCTGCAGTTCATCGGGATTTTCCGGTACTGTTTCTGATTCAAACCGTACACGCAAAACCGCGCCCCGTTTTCCGGCGGGCGCGGTCTTTTTTGTGCGGATGATCCTCAGGACAGGCCGTGACGCGCTTTGAAATCGGCGGTCAGACCCCGCAGCTGCTGCATTTCGAGCATTTCGCTCTTGCTCATGCGGTAGTCCTTCGCGCGGGTGACCGTCGTGACGTCCAGTCCCTCGAGCGAGAGGTAATACTTGGCGTTCGGCGGATAGATCTGCCGTTCGGACAGCGACGCGAAACCGAGAAAATCCTGCACCAGCTCTGCCTTTTCCGGCTCCTTGCGGAAGTTGCGGCACAGCCAGAGGTACAGCTCGGGGTGGAAGTTCGCCATCACACCCGAGAAACCGGCGGCGCCGTCGCGCAGCGTCTGCAGGAGTGAAGCGGAGTTGGCGTTGAAGATTTTCAACGGCGTGCCTTCGACTGCCCGGATCTTGTCGCGGATGACGTCCGCGTCGCAGCACGTGTCCTTGAGAAACGTGAAGCGTCCGCCGCGGGCGAGCTTGCCGAGCGTTTCGGGCGAGAGCAGCCGGCGGTAGGGGACGGGGCACTCATAGATGCCCAGCGCGATCTCGGGGATGCGGCTGACGACGTAATCGACGTTTTCCAAAAAGACGTCGTCGCTCTCGTCCTCGGCGGCGAACCCGTTGGAGATGAACACGTAGGAATCGACGCCCGTGTCGATGAACGCCTTCGCCTCCTCGATCTGCCGATCGAGCGTCCGTGCGGTATGTCCGGAGGCAACGACCGCCATGCCCTTCGGCGCGTGAGCGCGAACGAAGCGCATCAGTCCGAGCCTTTCCTCAAAGCTCAGGCAGAACATCTCGCTCGACTGGCACACGGCGAACACGCCGTCCACCTTGCCGTCGTACCAGTGGAGCAGCTGCTCCACGGCGTTATAGTCGATCTGATTGTCTTCGGTAAAGGGCGTGATCATAGTCGGATACACGCCGTTCGGAATCGTTTTGATCATATCACAGCCTCCAATGCCGAATGCCGAGCGCAGCGGTCTCGTCGCGGGAGAAGATCCCCTTCACGTCCACCAGCACCTTTTCGCCGCCGTCGAACATCCGCAGCAGCGCCTCGGCGCCCGCCTGCCGGAATGCGTCGTGCGCCACGGCAACGATCACACAGTCCATGTCGTGGATGCTGTCCAGACTGCACAGCTCCACGCCGTAGACGCGCTTGACCTCGACGGGGTCGGCGTACGGGTCGCTGACGAGCGGACGGATGCCGTATTCATGCAGACGGCGCAGCACGTCGATCACGCGGGAATTGCGGATGTCGGGACAGTTTTCCTTGAACGTCATGCCGAGCACGGCGACTCTGGCGTCGCGCACGGTCTTGCCGCAGAACGTCATTTCACGCACGGCCGCGTCCGCGACGAACTGTCCCATTCCGTCGTTGATCTGGCGGCCGGCAAGGATGATGCGGCTGTGATAACCGAGCCGCTCGGCTTCATACAGGAAGTAGTACGGATCGACGCCGATACAGTGCCCGCCGACCAGACCCGGCCGGAAGCCCAGCGCGTTCCATTTGGTGTTCATGCCGTCCACGACCTCGCCCGTGTCGATGCCCATGCGGTCAAAGACCATCGCCAGCTCGTTCATGAACGCGATGTTGATGTCGCGCTGGCTGTTTTCCGCGACCTTGATCGCTTCCGCGGTGCGGATATTGGACACCGGATAGGTGCCCGCCTCGATGATCGTGTCGTAGACCGCGGCAATCTCGTCGCACGTCTTTTTGTCGATGCCGGAAACGATCTTGCGGATATTCTTCAGCGTGTGCTGTTTGTCGGCGGGATTGATGCGCTCGGGCGAATAGCCCACGGCAAAGTCTTTGCCGCAGACAAGACCGGACGTGCGCTCCAGAATGGGGATGCAGACGTCCTCCGTCACGCCCGGATAGACCGTCGATTCGTAGACGACGGTCGTATCGCGCTGCAGGTGTCTGCCGACGATCTTGCTGGCCTCTTCCACCGACGAGAGATCGGGCGACTTGTCCTGATTGATCGGCGTCGGCACCGCGACGACGATGAACCGCGCGTCGCGCAGGCACGTTTCGTCCGAAGTGAACTCCACCGGCGATGCGGCGATCGCATCGTCGCCGACTTCTCCGGTCGGGTCCTTGCCGCTTTGGTACAGCGCGATCTTCTCCGCGTTCCGATCAAATCCGATCACGCGGAACTTTTCGCCGAACGCGAGCGCCAGCGGCATACCGACGTACCCGAGACCGACGACGGCCATCTTGATCTGTTTATCCAAAAGTTTCTGAACCTGCAAAACATGATACCTCTTTTTCGATATTCCGAAACATTATACCATTGTTTGCCGCAGTTTGCAAGATTATTACGAAACTATGAACCATTTGTCCGCAAATTGTAAAATTCTCCCTGCGGGACTTGTAATCAATTGGGAAATGCGGTATACTTTGACTATTCCGAAAAGCGCGAAAGCGCAAATAAAAATCAAGGTGATCTGTATGCGTACCAAACAATTCAAAGCGGAATCCAAAAAGCTCCTGGACATGATGATCAACTCCATCTACACGCACAAGGAGATCTTCCTGCGCGAGCTGATCTCGAATGCCAGCGACGCGATGGACAAGCTGTACTATCATTCCCTGTCGGACGGCAACACGGGACTTTCCCGCAGCGATCTCTCGATCCGCATCGACCTCGACAAGGAGAACCGCACGCTGACCGTTTCGGACAACGGCTGCGGCATGACGGCCGAGGAGCTCGAGAAGAATCTCGGCACCATCGCGCGAAGCGGCTCGCTCGACTTCAAGAAGGAGAACGAGAAACAGGAGGACGTGGACATCATCGGCCAGTTCGGCGTGGGCTTTTACTCTGCGTTCATGGTCAGCGACTGCGTGACGGTCGTCAGCCGCGCGTTCGGCAGCGACGAGGCGTGGAAGTGGACGAGCAGAGGCGCCGACGGCTATACCATTGAGCCTTGCGAAAAGGCGGAGAACGGCACGGTCGTGACGCTGCACATCAAACCCGACACCGACGACGAGGACTACAGCACGTTCCTGGAGACGTACACGATCTCGACGATCGTCAAGAAGTATTCCGACTATATCCGCTATCCGATCCGCATGGACGTGCCGACCAGAAAGCTCAAGGAGGGCAGCGAGGACGAGTACGAAGACGTGACCGAGACGCGCACGCTCAACAGCATGGTGCCGATCTGGAAGAAGAACAAGAACGAAGTGACCGAGGAGGAGTACGAGTCCTTCTACCGCGAGAAGTTCTTCGACTACGAAAAGCCCGCCAAGGTCATCCACAGCAAGGTGGAGGGCGCGGTGACCTACAGTGCACTTTTGTATATCCCGTCCCATGCGCCGTTCGATTACTATTCCAAGGAATATGAAAAAGGTCTGCAGCTGTACAGCAACGGCGTCATGATCATGGAGAAGTGTGCCGACCTGCTGCCGGATTATTTCAGCTTCGTGCGCGGCCTCGTCGACAGCGAGGATCTGTCGCTGAACATTTCGCGCGAAATGCTCCAGCACGACATGCAGCTCAAGGTGATCGCCAAGAGCCTCGAAAAGAAGATCCGCGCAGAGCTCAAGAAGCTCCTGGAGACCGACCGAGAGGCGTATGAGAAGTTCTTCTCCGCATTCGGCATGCAGCTGAAATACGGCGTGTACGAGCAGTACGGGCAGAACAAGGAAGCCATTCAGGATCTGCTGCTGTTCGTTTCCTCCGCCGAGAAGAAGCCGGTCACGCTCGCGGAATACGTTTCCCGCATGCCCGAGAGCCAGACGGACATTTACTACGCCTGCGGCGAAACGGTCGACAAGATCGATATGCTGCCGCAAACCGAGCAGCTGCGCGACAAGGGCTACGAGATTCTCTACATGACCGAAAACGTGGACGAATTCGCGGTCAAGATGATGGCGGAGTACGAGGGCAAGCACTTCAAGAACATCTGCGCCGACTCGCTCGACCTGTCCACGGACGAGGAAAAAGAGGCGCTGCAGAAAACGAACGAGGACGCGAAGGATCTGCTGAGCGCGATGAAGGACGCGATCGGCGACGGCGTGCAGGGCGTTCGTTTCACGAACAAGCTCAAGAACCACCCCGTGTGTCTGACAAGCGAAGGCGAGCTGTCGGTCGAGATGGAAAAGGTGCTCAACGCCCTGCCGAATGCAGGAAACGTCCATGCGAAGCTGATCCTCGAGATCAACGCGTCGCATCCGGTCGCGCAGAAACTGCGTTCGCTCGCTTCGGACGACCCCGAAGCGCTCGGCGATTACGCGAAGATCCTCTACGCGCAGGCGCGCCTGATCGAGGGGATGCCGGTCGAGAATCCGACCGAGATCAGCAACCTGATCTGCGACCTTCTGGCGAAATAAATACGCGTCGGACGGTCGTCGCTGTCAGCGAAGAACGAAAAGAATAAAGCAAGAAGGGGCTTTTCTTCCGCGGTTCGGAGGAAACAGCCTCTTCTTTGTTCGCTGCGCGGACGTTTTTCAAAAAAACTCTTGCTATTTGGGGAAAAGCGTGCTATACTATGTTTACTGATTTGTTGAACGTAAGAGTTGTGTTCTCCGCCGCGGCGGAGACCGTGTGAGAGTGGGGCGACCCGCTCTATTTTATGTTCTGATTTCATTTTTCACATTTAGAATAAAGGAGGCGTGTATATGGCGTCAAAAGGCAAGGGCGGCGTGACCGTTGCCGCCGTGCAGGGACTTGCGGAGTCGATCGCGGCCGAGCTGGGACTGCGCATCTGGGACGTCACGTTCACGAAGGAGGGCGCGTCCTATTATCTGCGCATCTTCATCGACAAGGATGAGGGCGTCGGCATCGACGACTGCGAGGCGTTCAGCCGCGCCATCGACGCACCGCTGGACGAACTCGACCCCATCGAGCAGGGCTACTGCCTCGAGGTCTGTTCTCCGGGCGTGGAGCGCAGCCTGACGAAGCCCGCGCATTTTCTGGCCTGTCTCGGCGAGCGCGTGCAGGTGCGCATGATCCGCCCCGTGAACGGCACGCGCGATTTCAAGGGCGTTCTGGAATCCTATGACGACGGCAACATCACCGTGCGTTTCGATTCCGGCGACGGTCTGACGTTTACCAAAAAAGAAACCGGCTTCATCAAGCTGGATGATTTTGAACCGATTGAATAAGAGAGGATGGTTATAAAAAACATGAACCGCGAATTTTTTGAAGCATTGAAGCTCCTTTCCAAAGAAAAGCGCATCCAGATGGACGCGCTCTGCGAGGGCATCCAGAAGGCCATCGTCACCGCCGTCAAGCGTGACTTCAACAACAAGGACATCGTGTTCTGCGAGATCGACCCCGACAAGCAGGAGATGAAGGTTTACGTGCGCAAAAACGTCGTGTCCGAGATCTCCGATCCGGACTGCGATCTGCTGCCCGAGCAGGCGCAGCCGTACAAGAACGGCGCCGTTCCCGGCGACATCGTGGAGATCCCGCTCGAGACCAAGGACGTCAGCCGCATTGCCGCCGACAAGGGCAAGCACGTGCTGCGTCAGGGCATCCGCGAGGCCGAGCACGGTCTGCTGCGCGAGGAATTCCAGAGCAAGAATCAGGAGATCATCACTGCCAAGGTGCAGCGCATCGACCCCGAGACCGGCGACGCGATCGTCGAGATCGGCAAGTACGAAGAAGTCCTGCCCAAGAGTGAGCAGATGCCCGAAGAATCGTTCAAAGAGGGCGACATCATCAAGGTCTACGTCGTGGACGTCAAGGATCTTGCCCGCAAATACCCGAAATGCACGCTGTCCAGAACCCATCCGGGACTGGTCAAGCGCTTGTTTGAAAACGAACTGCCCGAGATCACCGACGGTACCGTCGAGATCAAGGCTGTCTCCCGCGAGGCAGGCTCGCGCACGAAGATCGCCGTCGTCAGCAGCGATGAGAACGTCGACGCCGTCGGCGCCTGCATCGGCCCGCGCGGCGCGCGTGTGGGCAAGATCGTCGATCTGCTCGGCGGCGAAAAGATCGACATCGTCCGTTACGACGAGGATCCCGCTGCGTTCGTAGCGGCGTCGCTTGCGCCGGCAGAGGTGCTCAGCGTCGACGTCGATCCCGAGGTCGAAAACGCCTGCACCGTCATTGTCCCCGCCGGACAGCTTTCCCTGGCGATCGGCAACAAGGGACAGAACGCCCGTCTTGCCGCCAAGCTCACCGGCTGGAAGATCGACATCAAGCCCGACACGGCCGTCGAAGCGCCCGCCGAAGAAGAAGCGGAAGCGGACGAAACGGAGGACGCGGAATAAGATGCAAATAAGGCGTGTGCCGCGCCTTGTGCGGCGACGCCTGAACTGAAGGTGGTTTCATGCAGCCCAAAAAGATCCCGATGCGCAAGTGCGTCGGCTGCGGCGAAATGTTCCCGAAGCGGGAACTCGTGCGCGTGGTCAAGAGTCCGGACGGTACGCTGTCTTTGGATCTGACCGGCAAAAAGTCCGGCCGCGGTGCATACGTCT
The DNA here is from genome assembly GCA_902787275.1 of Oscillospiraceae bacterium. Taxonomy (GTDB): domain Bacteria; phylum Bacillota; class Clostridia; order Oscillospirales; family Acutalibacteraceae; genus UBA1425. The sequence continues at coordinate 11,130 of CADAGA010000013.1, forward strand.
GCCGCAGACTCGCCTGTCTGCAAGCGGCGCGCAAAGCAAAACGGCTCGAGCGCGCGTTCGCGTGCGCGATCCCGGACGACGTCTACGACGCGATGGAGAAGGAGCTGGAAGCGGATGGCGCAGGATAAATTTCTGTCCCTTCTGGGGATGTGCCGGCGCGCCGGACGGCTGCAATGGGGACACGACACGTGCCTGCTTTCCGCAAAGAACGGCAGCGCGGCACTGTGCCTGATCGCGTCTGACGCATCGGACCGGCTGCGGCGGGACGTTCACCGCGCCGCCGCACAGGACGTCCGCGTGATCGACACGTTCTATACCATGCAGCAGTTTGAAGCCGCCGTCGGGCTGCACGCCGGAGTGCTGTCCACCGCCGATACAGGGTTCGCAAACGAACTTCTCCGGCTATACCGAAACGATTCAAGGGAGGACAAAGCAGAATGATCAATAAATACAGAGTGCACGAGGTCGCCAAGGACTTCAACATCAAGAGCAACGTCGTACTGGAGCTGCTCGCGAAGTATTTCGACGACCAGAAGAAGCACATGACCGCGCTCGAGGAGCCGGAGCTGGACGTGATCTTCGAGACGTTCACGCAGCAGCGTCAGGTGGAGAGCTTTGACGCGTACTTCGCGCTGCAGAATGAGAAGAAGCCCGAGCAGCCCGCCGAAAAGAAAGAGGCGACCGCCGAGGAAGGCAAAGCGGACGCGGCCGACAAGCCTGCCGCGCAGGCGGAGGGCAAGCAGCAGGCAGGAAAAACCGCGCCTGCCGCGCAGCCGGCGAAGAAGCCGGTGCAGCCGCAGCAGCTTCCGAAGAAGAAGCCGAAGGATCCGTCCCGTCAGCCGCAGGCGAGAACGAAGGGCGAGTCCCGCACCGTCGATACGCGCGGAGCGGGCAACGTCAACCTCGACAAATACAACGAAAAATACGAGACGATCGCGCCGGTCAACCGCACGATGCAGAGCGACCACTCGGTCAACAAGCAGAAGATCAAGCAGAAGTCGCAGCAGTACCGCAAGGGCGGGATGCGCCAGTCCCGCAAGGAGACGGAGGCGGAGCGTCTGAAGCGGATCGCCGCCGAGCGCGCCAAGAAGCCGCAGCTCGTCATCAAGGTGCCCGAGCAGCTCACGGTCGGCGAGCTGGCCGCGATGCTCAAGCGTACCGCAGCCGAAGTCATCAAAAAGATGTTCACCGAGCTTGGCATGATGGCGACGGTCAACGAAGTGATCGACTTTGACACCGCCGAACTGATCGCGACCGAGCTGGGCGCAAAGGTCGAGAAGGAAGTCGTCGTCACCATCGAGGAACGCATCATCGACGACAGCGCCGACGACGAAAGCTCTCTGCAGCCGCGCGATCCCGTCGTGGTGGTCATGGGTCACGTCGACCACGGCAAGACGTCCATTCTCGACGCGATCCGCAACACGTCCGTCACTTCTACCGAAGCGGGCGGCATCACCCAGCACATCGGCGCGTACCGCGTCTCGCTGGACGGACAGTACATCACGTTCCTGGATACGCCCGGCCACGCGGCGTTCACCTCCATGCGCGCCCGCGGCGCGATGGCGACGGACATCGCCGTGCTGGTCGTTGCGGCGGACGACGGCATCATGCCGCAGACCATCGAAGCGATCAACCATGCCAAGGCGGCGGGCGTTTCCATCATCGTCGCCATCAACAAGATGGATAAGGAAGGCGCGAACGTCGACCGCATCATGCAGCAGCTCACCGAGTACGAGCTGGTGCCCGAGGAGTGGGGCGGCGAGACGATCTGCGTTCCCGTTTCCGCCAAGACCAAGATGAACATCGACAAGCTGCTCGAGTCCATTCTGCTGGTCGCGGAGATGCAGGAGCTCAAGGCCAATCCCAACCGTGCCGCGCGCGGCGTCGTGATCGAGGCGCGCCTTGACAAGGGCAGAGGCCCCGTGGCGACGCTGCTCGTGCAGAACGGCACGCTCAAGAGCGGCGACGTGATCGTGGCGGGTTCGGCGGTCGGCCGTGTCCGCGTGATGACCGACGACCGCGGCAGGACCGTCAAAAAGGCCGGACCCAGCGTCCCCGTGGAGATCACGGGACTTGCGGACGTGCCGCAGGCGGGCGACGTCTTTGACGCCGTTACCGACGAGCGTCTGGCACGCGAACTGGTCGAGCAGAGAAAGCAGCAGGCCAAGGAAGAGCAGTTCAAGCAGTTTGAAAAGGTCACGCTCGATACGCTGTTCGATTCGCTGCAGGCAGGCGAGCTGAAGGAGCTGAACATCATCGTCAAGGCGGACGTGCAGGGCAGCGCCGAAGCGGTCAAGCAAAACCTTGAGAAGCTGTCCAACGACGAGGTGCGCGTGCGCATCATCCATACCGGCGTCGGCGCCGTCAACGAGTCCGACGTCATGCTGGCCAACGCGTCCAACGCGATCATCGTCGGCTTCAACGTGCGTCCCGATCCCGTGGCTGCGCTCAATGCCGAAAAGGACGGCGTGGAAATGCGCATGTACCGCGTGATCTACGACTGCATCGAGGAGATCCAGGCCGCCATCAAGGGCATGCTTGCGCCGAAGTTCCGCGAGGTCGAGCTCGGCCGTGCGGAGATCCGCCAGGTCGTGCACATCTCCTCCGTGGGCAATATCGCCGGCTGCTACGTGCAGAGCGGCAAGATCACCCGCAACAGCAAGATCCGTCTCGTGCGCGACGGCATCGTCATCACCGAGGACGAGATCGCGTCCCTGCGCCGTTTCAAGGACGACGTCAAGGAGGTCAAGGAAGGCTACGAATGCGGTATCGGTCTGAATAAATACAACGACATTAAGGAAGGCGACGTCTTCGAGGCGTTTATCATCGAAGAGTACCGCGACTGATTGAGGAATACGTATGGCAGGACACAGAGTCGATCGGGTGTCGGAGGACATCAAGCGCGAGATCATGGCGATCGTGCGGGAGCTCAAGGATCCCCGCGTGCAGGATAAGCTGCTGACCGTCGCGCGCGTGGAGGTCAGCTCCGACGCCTCCTATGCAAAAGTATACGTCAGCGCAATGGAAGGGCTGGACACGGCAAAGACCGCGGTCAAGGCGCTGACCGGCGCGACCGGGTATATCCGCCGCCAGGTGGGACAGAACCTCGGTCTGCGCAAAACGCCGGAGCTGAAATTCGTTGCAGACGATTCCATCTCCCACGGCATGAGCATCGTGAAACTGATGAACGATCTGCACACGGACGAGGCGCAGTAAAAGGGGAATCCGTATGAAAAAGATCACAACTGCCGAGGCGGCCGACGCGCTGCGTGCGCAGGACAATATCCTCATCCTTTGTCACGCGCATCCGGACGGCGACACGCTCGGCAGCGGCTACGCGCTTTGCCGCGCACTGCTGGCGATGGGGAAGCACGCTGCCGTGCTGTGCGAGGACCCCGTGCCGCGCATGTTCGCGTTCCTCTGCGACGGGATGCCGCAGGCGGATTTCGAGCCGGACTACGTCGTTGCGGTGGACGTCGCCACGCTCAAGCTCATGGGCGAGCGCGTGGGCGCAAAGTACGGAAACCGCGTCGATCTGTGCATCGACCACCATTTCACCAACAGCGGCTATGCCGAATCCCTTCTGCTGGACGATACGGCAGCTGCCGCGAGCGAGATCATTTACGCGCTTCTGCAGATCCTCGGCGTGTCGATCACGCCGATCATTGCGGAGTGCCTGTACGTCGGCGTGTCCACGGATACGGGGTGCTTCCGCTATTCCAACGTGACGAGCCGCACGCTGCGGATCGCCGCGGATATGCTGGATCTCGGCGCGGATACGGCGCGCATCAACCGTGAGGTGTTCGAGACGAAGAGCCGTCCGTTTGCCCGACTTGAACGCATGGCGCTCAACAGCGTGGAGACGTTCTTCGGCGGTCTGTTCGCGACGGTCACCGTCATGCAGGCGATGTTCCGCGAGAGCGGCGCAGGCGAGGACGAATTCGACAAGATCGCCGCCATCCCGCGCCAGATCGAGGGCGTGCTGGTCGGCGCGTCGATCCGCGAGCAGAAGGACGGTACGTTCAAGGTTTCCGTGCGCACGAATCCGCCGATGAACGCGGCAGAGATCGCCGCGCAGCTCGGCGGCGGGGGACACCCCGGCGCGGCAGGCTGCACGCTGGAGCTGCCGCTCGACGAGAGCAAGAAGGCGCTGCGCACCGTCGTCGAGGACGCCTTACGCAAGGCCGGAAAACTGTAAAAATGAAAAGAACTGCCGAAGGATTCTTTGGCAGTCTTTTGGTTATAGGAGCAATTATGAACAGCACAGACACCATCGCCGCGGTGGCG
>CADAGA010000014.1 GCA_902787275.1 Oscillospiraceae bacterium
TACCGCTGACCGCCGGATGGGAATTCGGCTTTTCGTCCGAATGGCGGATGGTCGCGTGGCTTCTGCTGACGGTGCTGCTGCTTGCGGCGTACGCCGTTCTTTGGGCGTGCAAACGCAGGGGAGGCACGGCGGTTTTGTACGGCCTTGCGCTCGTGCCGGTTTGCCTGTTCCTTATGAACGGCATTTTGCTGCAGCATTGGCTTCTGGCTGCGTTCGCGCTGCTTTTCGGCGCGGCGCATCTGTGGATCGTTCATGAAAACACGCTCACGCATACGGCATAGGAGGTACAGGATGAAAAAACGGATCTCAGCGCTTCTTCTTTGCGTACTGGTGCTCTCTTTATGCGCTTGCGGCACTGCTTCGCCGCAGACGACGCAGCCGCAGGACACGTCTGCCGAAACGGCGATTGACGCCGAGACGACTGCTGCGCCGCAGACGGCTCCGACCGATGCGGATGTCGAAACGACGACCGAGGCGCCGACCGAGCCGGAAACCTTTATCGCGGCTACGGTGAGCGTGCTTTTTGCTGACGACAGCCTGCCGCCAGAGGGCAAGTATGATACGTTCAACACCGGCACCGAACCGCCGCAGACGCGCATCGTTCTGTCGACCAGCGCGACCGTGCGGGATTTCAAGGTGCTTGCGCTCACGAACGGCGACGCGGACGAGCAGGGCGATATGCACTTTGATGTGCGTGAACTGCGTTCATTCGACCGTTTGACGGCGGATCGGCCGCTCGTGGTTTCGACGACGTTCTACGGGCTTATCCCCAACAATGGTATCTCCTACGTGGACGAGACCGGTGCGACGCGTACCTTTGCGATCGATATGAGCGGCGAGGACGGCTCGCTGTATCTTTGGGAATTCAAATAATCCGGAGGGATTCAGATGCAAAAAGAAGAATACGTGCGTCTTGCAGGAGAGACCTTTCAGCAGGGTTATAACTGCTGCCAGGCTGTCGCTGCGGCGTTTTCGGACGTTGCCGGTCTGCCACGCGAGGAAATGCTGCGCCTGTCCTGCGCTTTCGGCGGCGGGTTTGCGCGGATGCGCTACGTGTGCGGCGCGGTCAGCGCGATGGGACTGGTCGCGGGACTGGTCTACGGCGACGATACGCCGGACTGCAAGAAGATGCTCTATCCGAAAACGCGGGAGCTGTCAGACGCTTTCAAGGCGAAATTCGGCTCGATCATCTGCGCGGAGCTTCTGAACGGGATCGTTACACACGACGATCCGCCCGAGCCCGAAGCGCGGACGGAAGGGTATTACAAGCGCCGCACGTGCCTCGACTGCGTCAGGGAGGCTGCCGGAATTCTCGCGGAGGATCTGATCCGAAATGAACGCCTTTGAGTGCATCTACGCCGTGGTGCAGACCATTCCGAAGGGGAAGGTCGCGACCTACGGACAGGTGGCGGCGCTCGCGGGCAATCCCCGCTGGGCGCGGGTCGTCGGGTACGCGCTGCACGTCAACCCGAAACCCGGCGTCATTCCCTGTCACCGCGTTGTGACGCGAAACGGCGAGACGAGCGTCGCGTTCGCGTTCGGCGGACAGGATATGCAGCGCACGCTCCTCGAGGAGGAGGGCGTGACGTTTCTGCCGGACGGCAGAGTGGATATGGAAAAACACCGGTGGTAACGGTTTAATCATTCTGATAACGGAGGAATACGTAAATGGAAAAGAAATACGTTTTGGCGCTCGATCAGGGCACGACCAGTTCCCGCGCGATCCTGTTCGACCGTGAAGGCAACATTGTCAAGAAAGCACAGCACGAATTCCCGCAGATCTATCCGCAGGCAGGCTGGGTCGAGCACGATCCCATGGACATTCTGTCCAGCCAGTTCCTGTCGGTTGCGGAGCTGTTTACGGACGGCACGATCTCGCCGCGCGAGGTCGCCTGCATCGGCATCACGAACCAGCGCGAAACGACGATCCTGTGGGATAAGCATACCGGAAAGCCTGTCTACAACGCCATCGTCTGGCAGTGCCGCCGTACCGCGGAATACTGCTACAATCTCAAGGCGGAGGGACTCGGCGATTACGTCAAGGAACATACCGGTCTCGTGATCGATGCATATTTCTCCGCGACGAAGATCCGCTGGATCCTCGAGAACGTGCCGGGCGCGCGTGAAAAGGCGCTTGCCGGCGATCTGCTGTTCGGTACGGTGGAGACGTGGCTGATCTGGAATCTGACAGGCGGTAAGGCGCACGTGACGGACTACTCCAACGCATCGCGTACGATGCTGTTCGACGTCGACAAGCTGTGCTGGGACGGTTTCCTTTGCGATAAGTTCGGCATCCCGATGTCGCTGCTTCCCGAGGTCGTGCCGTCGAGCAAGATCTACGGCGAAGTGAGCGCAGATGCGTTCGGTCTGAAGATGCTCGCGGGCGTGCCGATCAGCGGCGCGATCGGCGATCAGCCTGCGGCGCTGTTCGGACAGGGCTGCTTCAAAGCCGGTCAGGCAAAGAATACGTACGGCACGGGCTGTTTCCTGCTGATGAACACAGGCAAGGAACGCACCGTTTCCCATAATAACCTCGTTACGGGCGTGGCGTGGGGCGTCGGCGACGAAGTGACCTACGCGATCGAGGGCAGCGCATTCAACGCGGGTTCCGTTATCAAGTGGCTGCGCGACGAAATGCAGATGATCTCCTCCGCGCCGGAGTGCGATCAGCTCGCCGAGAGCGTGCACGACGCCAACGGCATCTATCTCGTCCCGGCGTTTACCGGTCTCGGTGCGCCGTACTGGGACATGTACGCACGCGGCTGCGTCGTCGGTCTGACGCGCGGCGTGAACCGTGCGCACTTCGCCCGCGCGGTGATCGAATCCATCGCGTACCAGATGACCGATCTGCTCGAGGCGATGCAGGCCGATACGGGTATCCCGTTCACGGAGCTTCGCGTCGACGGCGGTGCGAGTGTGAGCGACATCATGATGCAGATCCAGGCGGACCTCATCCGTGCCGAAGTCAACCGTCCCAAGGTCGTTGAAACGACTGCGCTCGGCTGCGCGTATATGGCGGGTCTTGCGACGGGCTTCTGGAAGAGCATGGACGAACTCGAATCCGTACGCCAGGTGCAGCGTGTGTTCCGTCCGACCATGACGCAGGAACGCCGCGACGCGCTCTACAGCGGCTGGAAACGTGCCGTGCAGAGAGCGATGAACTGGGAAGAGAAAGCTTAAATTCTTATGAATAAATTTGCTGTTGTTCCAAATCGGAACAATGCTGCATAAAAAATAGTGTATAATATTCAAAACTGTATAATCATTCAGAGAAGGGGCTGGATAAAATGGGTAAAAACATCATCGTTGCGGGCGCCGGTCACGGCGGATTGACCGCTGCATATCACCTGTCCAAGAGCGGTTATACCGTCACCGTGTATGAGCGCGCGGCGCAGGAGAGCGAGCTTGGTTACGAGTGGGAGGACTTCTTTGATGCGCGCACGTTCGACGAGGCGGGCATGCCGGAGCCGGCTACGGGTAAGATCCCGAAGGTGCCGATCTCCTTCTACGGCCCGAATCCCGACGACGAACCCATCAGCCAGGTCTTCAACAACGGCGAAGTTGAGATGCACATGAACCGCAAGGAACTGTATGCGCATCTGTTGGGGCTCGTCAAAGAAGCGGGCGTGCAGATCGTTTTCGGCTGCACGATCTACGCGCCGATCCTCATCGGCAACCGCATCGTCGGCATCAAGACCTCTCTGGGCGATTTCATGGGCGATCTGGTGATCGACGCCGCCGGCGTGGATTCTCCGCTGCGCACGAATCTGCCCGATTATATCGGCGTTCAGAAGACGCTGCGAAAGTATGAGTACGTGTATGCGTACCGTGCGTACTTCAACCGTCTTCCGGGCTTCGAGGACGTCAAGAATGAATACAAGACCTACTTCGTCGATGACGGTGACTCCGGCATCACGTGGGCGGTCACGACCGAGAAAACCGTCGACCTGCTGATCGCGCGCTTCGAGCCGTTCGGCCAGGAAGAGATCGACCGCATGAACGTGATTTTCAAGGCGGATAACCCGCATCTGGGCGATGAGCTCGTGTCCGGCGGCCAGGTGACGAAGATCCCGCTGCGCCGTCCTATCGCGATCCTTGTGGCGGACGGCTACGCTGCGGTCGGCGACAGCGCCTGCATGACCGTGCCGATCGCCGGTTCCGGTATCGCCAACAGCCTGCGCGCCGGCAAGATCCTTGCTGACGTGATCTGCGCAGACCGCAACGAGGAGTATTCCGCGTATTCGTTGTGGAAGTATCAGACGGAATTCTTTGAAAAGATCGGCAACTCGTCTGCGACGATCGACATGGCCAGAACGCTTCTGCTGAACCTGAAGAAGTCCGATTTTGAATTCTTCTTCGGCAACAAGATCCTCACGTCGGAAGACCTTTCCTTCAACACGAACGAGACCTCCGCCAAGGAAATGTTCTCGCACTTCAGCCCGTCCATCATCATCGACCGTCTGAAGAAGGTCGGCGCAAACCGTTCGCTGCTCAAGAAGATCGGCACGCTCGCCGTTCGCGTCGGCAAGCTGCGCCTCATCACGTCCCGCATGCCCGAGGTTTATTCGCGTGCGGACGTGCTTCGCTGGGCGAAGAAATACGAGCAGCTGTTTGCGGATACGACGCTGTAAGCATCCGGCAGTAAAACAGAAGAGCTTCTCTACCGAAAGGCAGAGAAGCTCTTTTTTTCTGTTTTTCGTTTACACGGCGCCGAGATATTCCTCGAGTGTCTGTCCGCTTTGCTTGATCGCCTTGGCGGCAGGTACGCCGACGTAGCGCCAGTGCCACGGCTCGTAGGTGATCTCGGTAATGGATTCTTTGTTCTTCGGATAGCGAAGGATGAAACCGTAGTCCTGCGCGTGTTCCTGCAGCCAGCGGAACGCCGCAGTTTCCTCAAAGTCCACGTCGAGTGAGATGATATCCATCGCAAGACCTGCGTTGTGTTCGCTCGTGCCGGGCGGGAGAATGATCTTTGCTGCCATGCGTGTCGCTTCGGGACGGCTGTACCCTTGATTGACGTATTTGTTGATCTTGTTTTCAAAATTCGTTTTTTGCGTGGAGATACGCCGATGTCCGGACAGGGGAGTGAGTGTGATCCCGTCCTTCTTGGCGGCGTCGTACATCGCCTGATAGTGCGGGGAGACGCGGCTGTCCATGCGCACGCCGCTGCCTTTAACAGCTTCCGACAGATCCGGCGCATAGTTTTCCGGAAGGATATAGTTGCGGTTGACCAGCAGCAGATTCCAGTCGACGTTCGTATTCGCCGGCTTCGGATCAAAACCGGCGTACGCGTAGGCGTACTCGGCGCTGCCGTTTCCGGCTGTCGTGCTGACGGCGGTCGTTGCGGCCGCTGCGGTCGTTTTTGTGACGGTCGCGGTCGGATCGGCGGTCGTCGGCGCGGTCGGCGCCGTTGTCGTATCGGACTGCCCGGGGGTCGTCGACGCCGGTAATGCGGGATCGACTTCTTCGGTCGTCGGACGTTCCGTGATCGTCGAGCCGTCGTAGACGATTTGTGCTTCGTTCATGCTGAAATCGGCAAATTTGCCGAGCGGTTCCGTTTGGGAGATCGTCTCCGACGTCGCAAATCCGCTTTTCGGGACGTCTTTCTGCTTGTGTCCGCGGATCACCAAAAGACCGATCACGACGACGGCAACGGTCACCAATACGATCAGCACGCCGGTTGAGCGGCCTTTCTTTTTCTTCATTGACATAGACTTCCCTCCGTTCAGGAGCTTTTCTCGTATTATAGCATTTCTTCAAACGGACTGCAATAGTCTTTTGGCAAAAGAAAAACTGCCGCCGAAAGGGCAGACAGTTTTTGCCGCTCGAGGATCAATCGTCGTCTTTGCCGCGGTATTTCTCGCGCGTCGCGATCCCGCCGCGGATATGCCGCTGCGCTTTGTTGACGTCCAGCACGTTCCGGACCTCATGATACAGCACGGGATTGAGCTTTCGCAGCCGCTGGGAAACGTCCGTATGTACCGTCGATTTGCTGACGCCGAACTTTTTTGCTGCGTCCCGCACAGTGGTTTGATTTTCAACGATGTATGCGCCGAGCTCAACGGCCCGTTCCTCTACGATTCCTTTCAATCTGTCCGCCTCCTATCGTGTCAATGACAGAATATGCGGACGGATTTTGTTTTAGAACGCGAGAGAAAAGGGGGGATTCGTTCATCTGATGAACGATCGGATCACTGTCCGACAATCGCGCAGTTTTGCTTGTCGGACGCGATCTCTTCCAGCTTGCGGTAGAGCGGGAACCGCGTTTCCAGCGCAGCATACGCGGATTTGCGCGCGAGCAAAAGATACTGCGGCTTTCCGTCCTGCACGGAGAGAGAAGTCAGTATATCCGCGTCTGCGATCACGTTCATCAGCTCGACGCACTTCTCATACCGAAGCCCGCTGACGCCGCTCGTGACGGATACCGCGTCCACGTACAAACGGGACAGATTCTCTCCGTCGCCGAAACTGACTGATTTGATATCGGTCGTTTGTCCGCGGCGTTCCAATAAGCGCATCGTTTCACTGAAGCTGATATACCCCATGCCCGCTCCGGCGTCATATGCGCGCGCGACCTGGTCGGGCTGATCCTGCGCGTGTGCATCGATCGCCAAACGGTCGATCAGCGCCATGATCGTATCCGTTTCACCGTTCTCTTTCCCGGCCGCGGGATTTGCCTCGCCAAGGGTATCCGCAAGCGCTTCCCGGACGTATTCCTCTCTGGTTTCGGGATCATCCGAATTGATCACAAGCAGCTCCGATTCATCGGCAAGATCGGTGATACGTTCCGCTTTTGCAAGCGCGTCGCAGCTGCGGTAAAAAAAAAAAAAGTTGCCGCAGAGAAAAACGGGTATGCCGTACAGTTTTCCGTCCGCAGCGAGTCCGTTCACGGCAAACGGAAACAAATCTTCCGCGTTTTGAACGGATGCTTTGTCGATGGGGCGTATCCATCCGCTGTCGATCAGCACATCGCGCATGACTGCGTCGTACATTACGACGTCGATCCCTTCCGGCGCCTCGCCCGTGTAGCAATCCCAGTCGGCGCGGATCAGCTTGATATCCGGTTCGATCTCTGCCCACCGCCGCTCGACCAGTTCCTGATAGTATTCGACGTCGGGGAGGTACGGAAACAACGCATAGGTCAGGGAATCCGCTTTGACGGCTCTACTTCCGCAAGAAGCGCATAAAACCAGGATCAGCAGCGAGAGCACAACTGCCGCTATTCTTTTCATAATCATTATCAGCTCCGTTATTCTCGTTTGGAACGCTTGAGCAGATCGCGAGGGCACTAAATCAGGTCGCCGGCTGTAATACCTCCGTGCTGATCCCGATCAGAACGTCAGGAGATCGCGTCATAAACCGCCTGCGCCAGCAGTGCAGCGCCTTCGGCGGTTGGATGCAGTCCGTCGCTGAAAAGCTCCGGCTTTCCGACGAAAAGGGGATACAGGTCGATTACGGGAGCGCCGCTCTGCTGTGCGACCCGTTCGATAAGCGGGCGGATCGCGTCCCGGATAACGTCCGGCTGGACCGCGTACCGTACCGTTCCGCTGTTGTCCGGGAAGGCAGGCAGCGGCGTCGCCAGAAAGACCTTCGGATGCGAGGACAGATTCTGATAAACGGTGACAAGCTCCCGCATATCCGCCTCAAACAGATCCGGGTACACTTGCATTCCGGCGACCTCGGTGTCCCAGTTGAAAGTTTTGGAGTCGTTCGCTCCGAGCAGGATCACCACGATATCCGGCGCGAATGCGCGGCTTTTGGTGCACAGCGTTTCCGTGCGGTAGGGACGGTCGCCCAAGAGACTTCCCGTTCTGCCGGAATACCCGTAGTTGTTGACGCAGTAACGCTCTCCCAGAAGCTCCTGCAAAACGGCGGGATAGCTGTCTGCGCTGCGGTGCGGGATGCCGAACCCGTAGGTCACGCTGTCTCCCACGCAGGCAACGCGGATCTGTCCGCTTTTCGGCGTTTTCAGCGGATGGTAAGCGCCGAGCAGTCCCCGGTCGGCGACGATCAGAATCACCGCGCCCGAAAGAAGCAGGATTCCCGCCAGAACCCCGCACAGGATGCGGATCACTTTTTTGCGCTTCATAGAAAGCACTCCTTTATCCTTCGGCTTCGATTTCAAACAACGTTACACAGCTCGCGGAAAGCGAACGCCGCAGCGTCAGCGTCCCGTCTTTCGGAACGTCGATCTTCTGCTCGGTCGGGGACAGCGCGGCACATCGCACGTATTTCTCGCGCAGCTTTTCTTCGTACAGTGCGCGTGCGTTCGGATCGCGGAGCGTGACCGTGTTGTCGATGCACGGGTCATCCGGCGACCATGCGAAGCAGTCGTCGGTGATGCCGTACGTTTTTCTGTCCTGCTGCCATTCGTCAAAGAAATTGCAGTCGTCGTCGATGACCCATTCACGCAGCGTGACGGTCTGTCCCGCAAACTGCGGCAGAGAGACTTTGAGCCGGACGTTCGCTCTTTTTTTGTAGTTCAATTTGTTGCGGAAGTTATAAACGAGAACGTGCGTCGTGCCCGTTCCGGGGTCGGTCGACGCAAATCCGTCGACTTCGATGCCGGTGAGCATGCGCAGCGGCGCGGTCGTGGTCGTGAAATCGAGCTGCCGTTCTCCTGCCGTTTTGTGCACGGCGTTTGCGACGTGGTAACTGATCGTCGGATATCCGTGAAGGCAGTCGGACAGATATCCCCACGAGGAAAACCAGTCGATGCCGTTACGGACAGTCTGCGTCCACATGCGCGCGTCGTATGCCGCCTGCCACGTCTGCCCGACGGTGCGGCTGTAAAGCTCCGCGCTGTCCTTGCCGCTTGCGGAACCGTGAATACGTCCTTCGTCAACACCGTACAAAAGGCCGTGCAGACCGTACGCTTCAGCGGCCTTGCGCAGATCGCCGACGGTACGGGGCAGGGTCTTTCCCGTTGTAAATTTTCCGGGACGCAGATCATAAAACGACGCGCTCAGATAGCAGATGCGCGTGCCGGTTTCGCCCGTCGCATAGTTCGTGCCGACGGCAACGTGACGGATAAACTCCGACTCATCCCAAAGCCCTTCCGTTACGGCCATCGCGTGCGCGCCGACGAACACGTCGGGACCGATCGCGTCGATCAGCGCCTGTACCGTGTAGTCATACAGCTTACAGTATGCTTCGCAGGATGCGGCAGCGTCGTTGTCGCCGACGTTAAACCAGTCGCTGTTTTCAAATTCGGTCATCACGCCGAACCGCCACGAGGCAACCTCGTCCCTTCCGAACGTCTGTACGAGCGTCTCGGCGAGTGCGCGGATATAGTCATAGTAGACGTTGTAATCACGCGGCGGACGCACGTTCATGCCGAACCCGCCGATCAAAGGGTCGTCGGCGTATTTGAGCGGAACGCTGCCGAGCTTCAGAAGCGGCTTCGCGCCGAGCGCAAGGATGCCGCGGCAGTTTTCAACAAGGCGGGAGAAATCATAGTCGTCGAGAACGGACAGATCGGTCGGATCGCGGAACAGATCGCGCTGCAGCGTTCCACCGGTGCACTGCATAAGCTGCACGTACTCGACAAATTCGAACACGTCATAGTCGGGATCGCTGACGGCGCCGTAAAAGCTCGTGCCCATATCCCAGACGTTGACGTTGCTGACTTTATTGGAGATCGGATCGCCGGGAGACGCGCCGTCCACGGTCAGCGCAACCTGCGAAGCGCCGAACGGCAGCGAAAACAGCGACGCAATGCACAACAGAAGCGCTTGCACACGCAGCATACGAATCCCTCCTTTTGTGCATAGTTTACCACATTCTTTGAGACGGCGCAAGACAGATTGCATAAAGATGAACCGTGCGGGGAAAACTGGAAGCAAAACCGAAAAGGAAGGGTAACGTATATGCAGGAAAAAAGCAGAAAACAGTCCGCCGCGACCTACGGCGTCATGATCCTCTGTCTGCTGGCGGCGGCGATCGGCGCGTGGGGCGCGGCACGCAAGGACGCGCAGATAGACAAGCTCGCACCGCAAAGCACGGCATCGGCCCCCTCGAATCTGCCGACGGAATATGCCCCGGCGGACGTTCCGGTTACGGGCGTGCCGTATTCGGAGCCGGAAACCGAGACCGAGACCGAAACGGAAGCGCCGCAGCCGAAGTATCTGCTTCCGATGGGCAGCTTTATCGTCAAGGACTATTCCGGCAATTCGGTCGTTTACTCGAACACCATGCAAGACTGGCGCGTGCATACAGGCGTCGACTTCGGCGATAACCGCGGACAGTCGGTTCTCGCGATTGCGGACGGGACTGTGACAGACGTTCGCGAGGACGTGCTCTGGGGCGTTGTGCTGACGGTCGACCACGGCGACGGCGTCATAGCGCGGTACTGCGGTCTGGAAAAGGGGAGTACGCCGGAGGTCGACAGCGAGGTCGAGCAGGGCGTCGTGATCGGCAAGCTCGGCGAGATTCCAGTCGAGAGCAAGGACGGTCCGCATCTGCATCTGGAGATTCGCAAAAACGGCGTGCGGGTCGATCCGTGGAAGCTGCTGCAATCCTGATGCGGCACGAAGGGAGATTCGCTGAGCGCGCACTCTGCGCCGGTGAGTTCTCGGAATTAATAATTGACATGGACTCCTGCGTCATGATATAGTTAAAAAAGAAGTATATGCATTTGTGTGAAATCATTTTGATTCTGATATCGGAATTTGTTTTGTGCTTATCACGCAGAATTTACTTCTTTTCCTCGATGACTGACACAGACACAGGAGTGATTGCCATGCTGAAAAACATCTTCAAGAGGACCGCGAGCTGTCTGCTGACGATCGTGATGATCGTTACGACATTCTTCGTCTTTGATCCGTCCGGATTGTTTCCGACGGCCGACGCGACGATCTCGGCAGACAGCGGCGATGCGCCGGACGTGTATATCGTCGTGCCGGAGACGTTCTACATGACGCCGGATCTGACCGTGTCGACGACGGTGCAGTATTATATCAACAACACCGTCAGCGGGACGACGATCACGCCGGACGAGGAACGCGCGGCGACGGTCGGAAAGATCTGGTTCAACGTGTCCGGCGGAACGGTGACGGATCTTCGGTACTCCATTCTGGGAACGAACAAAATGAACGTTCCGATGGAATCCGGTTCTGGCTCCGTGCCTCTGTCCGACGTGGTTCTGGACGCGGGTCTGACCGCTCCCGATGTGCGGGCGCTGGAATGGGTCTTTGCCTGCCGCATCGACGGCAGAGCTGCAGAGTACCATGCGTTTTCCGTGGCATATGCGCCGTACTACACGCCCGTCGGCGCGGCGGTGAATGCGAAAAACGGCAACTCCGGCACGCAGATGCAGGGCATCGCGTGGATCTCCGGCGTACACGGCGTCGAAAACTGCAATCCGACCACCGTCGCAAGCACGGACAAAGACAACTACGTGCTCGGTGATTATCACGCCCGAACGGTCTGGGACGGCGATTGGAACCGGCCTCTCGTTCCGATGCTATCGTCCGTTCCTGCGCCGACCAACAACGACGAAAACATCTGGGACTGGCTTTCCACGACGGACGTCGGCGCGTGCAGCGACGCATCGTTCACGCTGTATGACGTCGACAAGAAAGTCGGCGGTACCGGCGCAAAGAGCCTGGACACCGTGACGCAGAGCCATATCGCCGACATCACGGTCGACGTCAGCCGCAACCACAGTTTCACGACTGTGCCCAACGTGACGACCGGATTCTTTGTCAGCGACCTGAAAAGGGACTCGAAATACATGGGCGCCTACGGCGGCTACATAGCGAACTATGACGGCGCGTTTCCCGGCATCGACTTCTGGTTTTCCCGCAACCATTACGGCGACGGCTGCGGCGCGTTTGCCGCGACGCAGGGCGTCGATACGGCGTTTTTCGGCGGCAATCCGGACGCCGGCACGGGGACGCGCAGCTATACGACGGATGATATTCCGTATAACGGCGTCTGGAATCGCGCGACGCCGACAGCGGCCGGTACGTCCACGCAGTATATCCATGCGGCGATGTGCGGCGAATACAACAGCAACTGGATCTACATCAACATTTATCTGTTTGTCAGCGTGAATGCGGTCAACAAGACGGCGCTGCGCAACAAAGTGTTTTTGAAGCAGTCGCTGGCGAATGCCAAAACGATGGACGATTACGCGCTCGTGCGTGAAAAGCTGGAGGCGGCGTATATGGCGCTCGGCGACCCGACTGCGCCGCAGACCGCGATCGACAGCGCATCGGCAGGTCTCGACAGCATCGACGGCACCGTCCGCAATACCGAAACGGTCTTTGCACGACACGTCAATCAGATGACCGGCGAGCCGTTCAATGCCGAACGCGAGCAGCTGACGATCCGCCGTTCGGACAGCACGCTTACCGTAGCGCCGAACAGCTACACGGGCTATACCTTTACCGGGCTGCGCCGGACGAACGGTACGGCGTCGGCGTTCGGTCTGTTCGACGCGAACGCATGGGCGCAGAGCGCCTGCTCCGCCGGGGGCAGCGGCGTCGATTCGGTCGCGTACGACGCGCCGAGCCGAACGATCACCGTGTACAATTCCGGCGCACAGACCGCCACCGACTATCCCGAGAGCAACGTTCTGAACAGCAGCTATTCCTGTTTTGCGGTCGAACCGACGGGGACGTATACGATCGACTTTGATTATGCGTCCGCCTGCGACGGGAGAGTCGGCGTGATCTGTTACGACCAGAGCGGCAGCTATATCGGCAGTGCGTGGCTGACGGATTCCCTGAAAGCGTCGGGCGACGCGTCGGTATTCCGCCATCATTCGGAGATCTTCTGCCCGATCTCCAGCCCGTATCTGTTCGGTCTGGAGAAACGGTTCGGCGTGCGGTATATCGTGCTGACGTTCGGCGTCGACGACGAAAACGCGCTGAACGCGGCGGCGCTTTTCCGCAACGTGTCGGTCACGCCGTATGACGATCTGTTCGATCTTGCACAGTGGAACAGTATGACCAGTTCGCTGCGCAGCAGTACGAACGCGGTCGGCGTCGGCGCAAGGAATTATGACAGCGAGACGAAAACGCTGACGCTTTCCGGTACGCTCGCACAGACGAACACCTCCTACACGTCCGGCAATATCCTCTCGGACCGCGAGTACTCCGGAACGCAGCGTTATCCCTGGAACTTTATCCCCGTCGACAGTGGAGCGTCCTATTCCGTCGAGGGGGAATACGGCGGTACCGGCAACGGACAGATCTTGATCGCGCATTACAACACAAACGGCGATTTCACCGGCGTCACGCGCCTGACCGGCGATTCGGCGAACGGCGGCATTCTGGCCTGCTCAGGTGACGCGACGGAGTTCGCGCCGTTTTATGCGACGTTTACCACGTTCGCGGACGACAGATACGTCGCGCTCGCGTTCGGCGGGTATGACAATCCTTACGCGTCCTCGGGCAGTCCGGTTTCCCATGCGTTCCGCGACGTGAAAGTACATACCGCAGGCGCCGAAAAAGAATACACGCTCTATTATCGTCCGAATCCGTACACGGTATCCTTCGATGCCAACGGCGGCATCGGCACGATGGCGGATCAGGACTTCGTGTACAGCGTCACGCAGAACCTGCGCGCAAATACCTACAGCCGTCCCGGGTATGCGTTCGACGGCTGGTCGGCGACCGCGGGCGGTACAAAGCTTTATGAAGACGGGGAGCCCGTCAGCGATCTGACGACTGTCGCGGACGGCGTTGTCGTTCTGTATGCTTGCTGGACGAGCGAGACGTACAGCATTCAATACGACGCGACGGGCGGCGTCATCTCCGGAAGCGCTGTGACTTCGTACGACGTTAACACGACGTTTTCGCTGCCGGGCGCAGTCAAAGACGGCTATACGCTCACGGGCTGGAAAGCAGACGGCGCCGGCAACTGGGGACAGATCACGCACAAAGCGGATAAGCCGATGACCGGCTTTTACGGCAACGTGACGCTCACCGCCGTCTGGAGAAACAATACGTACAGCGTCGCGTTCAACCCGAACGGCGGGGAAGGCGCTGCAATGGCGGATCAGAGCTTCGTTTTCGGCACGCCGCAGCAGTTGACGGCATGCGCATTCTCCCGCTCCGGCTACACGTTCCGCGGCTGGGCGCTGACGAGCGATGCGCAAGAACCTGACTATCCGGATAAAGCGCGCGTGCAGGACCTGACCGTCGAGGACAGCGTGGTCGTCACGCTCTACGCGGTCTGGGGAGCGAATACGTATTCGATCGTGTATTCGACGGGCGGCGGCGAGATCCGCGACGCGTCCTACACGACCGGCTTCACGATCAACGACCGGATCTATCTTCCGCTTACGGTCGAGCGTGCCGGCTATACCCTGGAAGGATGGAAGGCAGCAAGCAAAGTCGGCACGTGGAACACCGATACGGTGTATGCCGGCACGATCAATTCCGGCATGATCGGCAACGTCACGCTGCAGGCACAATGGAACCTGAACGGGTATACGATCCATTACGCGCTGGACGGCGGTGAGATCGTCGGTACGCGCTACACGACGGCTTATGAGATCACGACCGCGATCACGCTTCCCTCGGCCAAGAAGGTCGGCTACGCATTCAGCGGCTGGCTTTCGGATGGCAGCGGGAACTGGAGCGAGAGCATCTACAACGCGGGCAACGTCAGCGCGGGTCGCTACGGCGACGTGACGATGACGGCGCAGTATACGGGCAACCGGTACTACGTCCAGTTCAACGGCAACGGTTCGACGGGCGGCGTGATGTACAACCAGAGTTTCACTTACGGCGTGCCGCAGGCGCTGACCGCCAATGAATACAGCCGCAACGGTTACGAGTTTGCGGGCTGGGCGACGTCGGCGACGGCGGAGAACGCCCTGCCGCACCCGTCCGCGAACGCCGCGGCGAGAAGCCCGTGCAGGAGCGCATCCCCGCGCTTTTCCGCCGGCAGCTCGTCCGCGGCCGCTTCGTCCAGCAGCCTGCCGACCTGCTCGAAGACGGTGAACAGGTCGTCGTCGGACATCACGGCGGCCTTTTCCTCGGTGAGGACGTTCCGCGCGAACGCGAGCGCGTTGCCGAATCCGGCGTGCTGCATGATGCGGCCCACGGCGGACGGGATCTCGCGGTCGCTCCAGTCCCCCTTCGAAAGCGTGTCCGCGATGAGCGCGCCGCGCAGGGACGGGGAAACCTGCAGCGCGTCCAGTTCGCCCACGAAGGCGACCTTGGCGGA
>CADAGA010000015.1 GCA_902787275.1 Oscillospiraceae bacterium
GCCGCGACGGTATCGAAATCGGTCAGGCTGACGTTTTTCACGTCGGCATCTGTCAGGCGGTCAAGCCCCTTCTGCATGCCGTAGGTGAAGATGCTGACGATGCCCAGCACCTCGGCGCCCGCTTCGCGCAGGATGTTGACGACCTCGATCACGCTGCCGCCCGTGGAGATCAGATCCTCCACGACGACGACCTTCTGCCCGGGCAGAAGCTTGCCCTCGATCTGGTTCTTGCGGCCGTGATCCTTCGCGCCGGAACGCACGTAGCCCATCGGCAGCGAAAGAAGGTGCGCCGTGATCGCGGCGTGCGCGATACCCGCGGTGCTGGTGCCCATGAGCACCTGCGCTTCGGGGTAGTGCGTTTTGACAAGCTGCGCCAGACCGTTTTCCACGTCGGCGCGCACGTCGACGTCTGAGAGCGTCAGGCGGTTGTCACAGTAAACGGGGCTCTTGATGCCGCTCGCCCAAATGAACGGTTCCTCCGGGCGGAAAAAGACAGCCTTGATTTTCAGTAAGTCTTTGGCGATGGTGGTTTTCATTTTGTCCTCCTTTTATCCGACAAACTCCGCGACGCATCTTCTGTACGCCGCGACGGTATCGAAATCGGTCAGGCTGACGTTTTTCACGTCGGCATCTGTCAGGCGGTCAAGCCCCTTCTGCATGCCGTAGGTGAAGATGCTGACGCTTCGAGCGGCGAGCAGACCACGCCGTCGAGTCCCGCGGTTTTGGCGTTCTTTGCGTAATGCAGCACCACCTCGTCGATCGGCGCGTGGATCATGAGATCGTTTTCCATGCGCGTCTGGTCGGTACTCGTCAGCTGCGTGACCGCGATCAGCAGCGGCCGCGTGCCGTCGGGACGCGTCAGCCCCTCGAGCGCCGCTTCCATCATGGTGATCGTGCCGGAGGCGTGCAGATTGCAGATGTCCACGTCCAGTCCGGACAGCACAGCCATCGCTTTTTTGACCGTGTTGGGGATGTCGTGCAGCTTTAAGTCAAGGAAGATCTTATGTCCGCGCGCTTTCAGCTCCCGCACGATCGCGGGACCCTCGGCATAGAACAGCTCCATGCCGATCTTGACGAACGGCTTTTCTTCGGTGAACTGCGAAAGAAACCGCAGGGTATCCTCTTTGCTTGCGAAATCGCAGGCGATGATGACGTCACGTCCCATTTAATGTGCGCCTCCTATACAATCGGAAAGGTTTTTGATTCCGTATTTTTCCATCACTTCAGGCAGGTCGTTTACGATGTCGCGTCCGGCGAAGGGGTTCACCAGATTGACCGCGCCGATCTGCACCGCCGTCGCGCCGGCAAGCATCATCTCCACAACGTCCTGCGTCGTGGACACGCCGCCCATGCCGACGATGGGGATGCTGACCGCTTCGTAGACCTGATACACCATGCGCAGCGCGACCGGCAGGATCGCAGGTCCCGACAGACCGCCGAAGGTGTTGGCGAGCACGGGCTTTTTTCTGCGCAGGTCGATGCGCATTCCCTGGATGGTGTTGATAAGACTCAAACCGTCCGCGCCCGCATCCTCGCACGCTTTGGCGATCTCCGTGATGCTCGTCACGTTGGGCGAGAGCTTCATGATAACCGGCTTCGTCGTCACGGCCTTGACCGCGCGCGTCACCTCGGCCGCCGCTTTCGGGTCGGTGCCGAAGCTCATGCCGCCGCCGTGAACGTTGGGACAGCTGACGTTGACTTCCAGCCATCCGATCTGTTTCTCTGCGTCGAGCATGGCGCACGTTTCGGCGTACTCCGTGACGGAAAAGCCGCTGACGTTCGCCATGACGGGCTTGTGAAAGTATGCCTCCATCTGCGGCAGGATCTCCGCGATCACCGCTTCGACGCCGGGATTCTGAAGCCCGACGGAATTGAGCATCCCGTCAGGGCACTCCGCGATACGCGGCGTGGGATTGCCGAAGCGCGGCTCGCGCGTCGTACCCTTGAAAGAGAACGTGCCCAGACAATCGATGTCGTACAGCGCCGCGAATTCCGCGCCGTAGCCGAACGTGCCGCTGGCGGGGATGACAGGGTTGTCGAGCCCGATGCCGCAGAGCGTCACTTTCGTGTTCACCATACGATCTCCTCCTTTTCGAGCACGGGACCGTCGGTGCAGATGCGCTTGCTGCCGTACTTCGTTTTGCACGTGCAGCCCATGCACGCGCCGAAGCCGCAGCCCATGCGCTCCTCAAAGCTGAACTGTCCGCTTGTTTCGACGGCGTTGTAAACGGCCTTGAGCATCGGCTCGGGACCGCAGGTGTAGACGTAGCTGTAGTCTCCGGCGTCTGCCAGCGCGTCGGTCACGAAGCCGCGCGTGCCGCACGAGCCGTCCGCGGTCGTGATGATCGTCCGCACGCCCAGAGCGCGGAACTCGTCCTGATAAAACACGTCGTCCGCGGTGTTGAATCCGAGTACGGCGGTGACGGTCTTGCCCGCGGCTCTGAGCAGCTTCGCCGCGAGATACAGCGGCGGTACGCCCACGCCGCCGCCCAGAAGCAGCGGACGTTCGCCGCTCTTGGTCAGGTCGTAGCCGTTGCCCAGACCGGTCAGCACGGAAAGCACCGTACCGTCCGGCAGCGACGCCATTTGCGCAGTGCCCTTGCCGACGACCTTGTAGATGAGCGTCAGCTCCTCCGGCTGCCAATCGCACACGGAGATCGGACGGCGCAGGTACAGGCCGTCGAGCCTGACGTTGACAAACTGCCCCGGCGCTGTGACGGCGGTCGTGTCGCCGGACAGGATCATTTTATAGACGTCCCGCGCAATACGCTCCTGCGAGACGATCTGCAGATTGACTTCTTTCATGTGTTCCCTCACGCGTCGATGGTCGAGATCTCGAACGTGATCTCCTCGATCACGTCGAGCACCGCGCGCACCGTGTCGAGCGCCGTGAACAGCGTCACGCCGCTTTCGACGGACAGACGACGGATCAGATGGCCGTCGTGCACGCCGTCGTCGGAGCCGAGATCGCGCGTGTTGACCACGTACGCGATGCGGCCGCTGCGGATCGCCGCGGGGATGTCGTCAGGATCTTCGCTGATTTTTTTGCGGATGTGCGTGCGGATGCCGTTTTTCTTCAGGAATGCCGCTGTGCCCTCGGTCGCCTCGATGTTGAAGCCGAGATTGTAGAAGCGGCGGATCAGCTCGAGCGCCTCGTCCTTGTCCTTGTCGGCGATGGTCGCAAGCACCGTGCCGTAGTTCTGCAGGTGCATGCCCGAAGCCTCGAGCGCCTTGAACATCGCGCGGCCGCGGTGCGTGTCGTAGCCGATCGCTTCACCCGTGGACTTCATCTCGGGCGAAAGCACGGTATCCATGCCGCCGAGCTTGGCGAAGGAGAACACAGGCACTTTGACGTACCACTTTTTCTTTTCGGGCGGGTAGATCTCCGTGATGCCCTGCTCACGCAGGGACTTGCCGAGGATGACGTTCGTCGCGATATCCGCCAGGCTGTAGCCCGTGGACTTCGACAGGAACGGCACCGTGCGCGAGGAACGGGGATTGACTTCGATGATATATACCTTATCCTCTTTGTCGACGATGAACTGGATGTTGTACAGACCGACGATGCCCAGACCCAGACCCAGACGCTTGGAGTAATCAAGGATGGTTTGCTTGACTTCCTGTGAGATGCTGAAGGACGGATAGACGCTGATCGAGTCGCCGGAGTGCACGCCCGTGCGCTCGACAAGCTCCATAATGCCGGGCACGAACACGTCCTTTCCGTCGCAGATCGCGTCGACCTCGACTTCCTTGCCGAGGATGTAGTGGTCAACCAGAACGGGCTTGTCCGCATCGATCTCGACGGCGGTCTTGAGGTAATGGCGCAGCTGCTTTTCGTTGGCGACGATCTGCATCGCCATGCCGCCCAGCACGAAGCTCGGGCGCACCAGCACCGGATAGCCGACTTCCTCTGCGGCGCGCACGCCGTCCTCGATGTTGGTCACGGCTCTGCCCGCCGACTGCGGGATGTCCAGCTTTTCGAGGATCTTTTCAAACACGTCGCGGTTTTCCGCGTTGTCGATCGCGCGCATATCCGTGCCGATGATGTGCATGCCGCGCTCGGTCAGCGACGCGGCGAGATTGATCGCCGTCTGGCCGCCCAGCGATGCGATCACGTCCTCGGCGCCCTCGTAGTGCAGGATATTCATGACGTCCTCCGTCGTCAGCGGCTCAAAGTACAGCTTGTCGGAGGTGGTGTAGTCGGTCGAAACGGTTTCGGGGTTGTTGTTGATGATGATGGCCTCGTAGCCGTTCTTCTGGATCGTCATAACGGCGTGGACGGTGGAGTAGTCGAACTCCACGCCCTGTCCGATACGGATGGGGCCAGCGCCGAGCACGACGGCCTTCTTGCGGTCGGTGACGATCGACTGATGCTCGCCCTGGTAGGAGGAGTAGAAGTACGGGATATAGGCGTTCGTGTGGCAGGTGTCCACCATCTTGAAGAACGGGAAGATGTCGAGCGCAAGACGCTGACGCCAGATCTCGATCTCCGGCACCTTCCAGCACTGCGCGATGAATTTGTCGGAGAAGCCGATCTCCTTCGCCTGTCGCAGCACACTGCCGTCGCCGGGATTCTGACGCAGCTTCGGCTCGAAGTCGACGATCTCTTTGACCTCCTGCAGGAAGTACGGCGTGATTGCCGTGGCTTTGAAGATATCCTCGACCTTCGCGCCCAGACGGAACAGCTGTGCGATGGCGAAGATGTTGTCGTCGCGGAATTCACGGATATAGGCGAACAGCTCGTCGACTGTCTTGTCGTCGAACTTCGCCATGTGGAAGTGGCACACGCCGATCTCCAGCGAGCGCACCGCCTTGAGCAGGCACTCCTTGAAGCTGCTGCCGATGCCCATGACCTCGCCCGTCGCCTTCATCTGCGTGCCGAGCTTGTTGCTCGCGGACGTGAATTTGTCAAACGGGAAACGCGGGAGCTTGGCGACCACGTAGTCGAGCGACGGCTCGAACGCGGCGTTCGTGTTGGCGATGCGGATGTCCTCCAGCAGCATGCCGACGGCGATCTTTGCCGTAACGCGGGCGATCGGATAGCCGCTGGCCTTGGACGCGAGCGCGGACGAGCGCGACACGCGGGGGTTGACTTCGATGAGGAAGTATTCGCTCGTTTCGGGATGCAGTGCGAACTGCACGTTGCAGCCGCCCTCGATCTTTAAAGCGCGGATGATCTTGATGGCGCTGCTCTGCAGCATGTTCAGATCGTGATCGTTCAGCGTCATGATGGGCGCGACGACGATGGAGTCGCCGGTGTGCACGCCGACGGGGTCGACGTTTTCCATGCCGCAGATCGTGATGGCGTGGTCGGCGCTGTCGCGCATGACCTCGAACTCGATCTCCTTGTAGCCCTTGACGCTCTTTTCGACGAGCACCTGATGCACGGGCGAGATGCGGAACGCCTGCGTGCCGGTCTCGATCAGCTCCTGCTCGTTGTTGGCAAAGCCGCCGCCCGTACCGCCGAGCGTGAACGCCGGACGCAGCACGACGGGATAGCCGATCTCCTTCGCCGCCGCGACGGCCTCCTCGACGCTGTAGGTGATGCGCGACGGGATGACCGGCTCGCCGATCTCCTCGCACAGCTCCTTAAAGAGTTCTCTGTCCTCGGCGCGCTCGATGCTGCGGCTGTCCGTACCCAAAAGCTCCACGCGGCACTCGTCGAGAACGCCGCTCTTCTTGAGCTGGATGGCGAGGTTGAGACCCGTCTGACCGCCGATGCCGGGGATGATCGCGTCGGGGCGCTCCAGACGCAGGATGCGCGAAATGTACTCCACAGTCAGCGGCTCCATGTATACCTTGTCCGCGATCGTGGTGTCCGTCATGATGGTGGCGGGATTGGAGTTGACGAGGACGACCTCGTACCCCTCCTCGCGCAGCGCGAGACACGCCTGCGTGCCCGCGTAGTCAAACTCCGCCGCCTGTCCGATCACGATGGGACCGGAACCGATGATGAGGATTTTGTGAATGTCCGTACGCTTTGCCATGTTGTACCTCCTATATCAAGCAAGTGTTATGAGATCCGGGTCCTGGTAGGCGATTTTTCCGCCGCAGACCGTGAGCATGCATTTGCCGCGCACCGTTCTGCCGGCGAAGGGCGTCGCCCTGCCCTTGGAAAGGAAGCTGTCCGGGTCGACCGTGTACTGCGCGGAAAGGTCGAACACCGTGCAGTCCTGCGGGAAGCTGCCGCCGACGCCGAAGCGTTTCCGGGGATTGTCGTGCAGCAGCGCGATGAGCTTTTCGAGCGGGATGACGTTTTTCAGAACCAATTCCGTGTACAGCAGCGGGAACGCCGTTTCCAGCCCGACGATGCCCATGAGACTCTTTTCGAGTCCCCTGCCCTTCTCCTCGGCGGAGTGCGGCGCGTGGTCGGTGGCGATCATATCGATCGTGCCGTCGCACAGGCCCTCGAGCAGCGCCTCGCGGTCGGCTCTCTCCCGCAGGGGCGGATTCATCTTGAACCGTCCGTCCTCCTGCAGATCGTCCTCGGTCAGCAGCAGGTAATGCGGCGCCGTTTCACACGTCACGTCGACGCCCGCTCTTTTCGCTTCGCGGATGAGCGCGACGCTCTCCTTCGCAGAAATGTGACACACGTGGTAGCTGCAGCCCGTTTTCGCCGCAAGGCGCAGATCACGCTCGATCTGCGCGTATTCCGACGCGGAGCAGATCCCGCGGTGTCCGTGCGCGCGGGCGTACGCGCCGTCGTGGATATAGCCGCCGCGCAGCAGACTGTTGTCCTCGCAGTGTGCAGCGATGATCTTGCCGTACTTTTTGGCCTCGCGCATGGCCTCTTCCATGCGCTGCTCGTCCTGCACGCCGCGTCCGTCGTCGGAAAACGCGACGACGTCCTTCGCGAGTTCTGCCAGATCCGCAAGCCTCTCTCCCTTTTCCCCGCGCGTGATCGCGCCGTAGGGATGCACGCGCACGACCGCGTCCTTCCGGATCGCGTCAAGCTGCGGCGCAAGCGTCTGCGCGCAGTCGGGCACGGGGTCGAGGTTCGGCATCGAACACACGTCGGTGTAGCCGCCGTGCGCCGCCGCAAGCGTGCCGGTGCGAATGGTTTCTTTATAAGAAAAACCCGGCTCGCGCAAATGTACGTGTACATCCGCGAAGCCGGGAAAAACAGCGAAGCCGGTGCAGTCAAAAGCGGCAGAAACAAAAGCGCCGTCAATGGAAACGTCCTGCGGCGTTCCGTCGCCGCCGATAAACACATTGCCGTTTTTGAGCAAAATCCGCATTTTGACGCCTCCTGTCGGTATGAAAAAAAGACCTTGCTGCCGCAAGGTCTGTGCACACAAAACGCCGGACGCACGCGCGCCCGCTAACCGGAACAAACCTTGGCGGCATCTCTGTACCGCGTTAAAAATTCATTGGATTTATCATACCACAATGAGGCAGTCTTGTCAATGGTCCGGACCGGAAAATCTTTTTGCATATCTCTTGAATTCCTTGTGCATTTCCACTATAATGAAAAAGTAAAGGAGGCGCTTTTCATGAAGAAAATCATTTCCCTGCTTCTGGTCGTAACGCTCGCGTTCGGCGCGGCCATTCCCGTCTGCGCCAAGTCCGGCTCTGCGGCACCCGCAGTCACGGCCGCGGGTACGCCCGACGGTCTGCGCGCAGCGGTCACGTGCGAATATCCGATCATCTTCGTCACCGGCATCGGCCAGACGTGGTCGCATCTGGTGGATGAAAACGGCAATTACAAAGCCAACTCCAAGTCCGATCTCTGGAACTACAATCTCTTCGACCGCGAGGAAGATCCGATCGACTACAACCTGTTCTATCCGGATTCCAATGCGTTCAAGAACCCGAAGGTCCTGTTCGCGACGTTCAGACTTCTGGGCGAGATCGTGCTGACGCTGACGATCAAGCGCAACTGCATCTCCAAGAAAGACGTGAGCACGATCTTCTCCGGCGTGATGAGCCGCAACATCATCGACGAAAACGGCAAACTCCCGCCCGACGTCGAGGACTGCTCGCGCCCGTTCCCGATCAGCGAATACAACGACATCGATCTGGAGAATTTCTATTTCTCCATCCCCTGTCAGTCCATCGTGCAGGAGATCGGCGCGGAGAACATTTTCTGCTTCTATCACTCCGCGTTCTCGTACCTGTATAACGACGCGGACGATCTCGACAAGTTCATCAATGAAGCCGTGCTCGGCAAATACTCCGACGCGGACAAGGTCGTGCTGATCCCGATGAGCATGGGTGCGACGGTCGTCAACGCCTATCTCGACCGCTACGGCAGCAAGGGACAGGTCGCCCGCGTAGTGAGCATCGTCGGCGCGTGGAACGGCAGCGACGTGATCGCCGATCTGGTCGAGGGCAAATTTGCCGCCAACGCTCCTGAGCTTCTCTACAACGGCGCGCTGCTCGACGCGATCGACGAGCCGTGGAACTACGTCGCCAATATCGCCCTGCGCATCCTGCCCAAGCGCACGCTGCGCGGCGTGATCGACACGCTCGTTTCCGCCATCGTCGAAAGCATCATCCTGCCGACGCCGTCCATGCTCGCGCTGATGCCGGGTGAACGGTACGCCGCCGTCGAGCAGAAGCTGCTCATGGACAGCAAGTACGACAAGGTGCGCGCACAGGCGCGTGAATATAACAAGGCGCAGCTGAATCTGATCCCGCGTCTGCAGCAGCTGCAGGCAAACGGCACGGAATTCTACTTCATCTGCGGCTACGGCTTCGAGTTCGGCGGAGGCGGAGGCGGATACGAATACTTCCGCTTCATGGAGACTTCGCCCACGACCAACTCCGACGAGATCATCCAGATCTCCTCGACCGCGCCCGGCGCGACGTACGCGCCCGCGGGACAGACGCTCGGCAAGACGGGCGAATACGTCTCGCCCGACGGCTCGATCGACCTGTCCACGTCCTTCGCTCCCGAAAGAACGTGGTGCTTCTTCGAGCAGAAGCATGAGCTGGAATTCAACAACACCGCGCTGCGTCTGGCGCTGGATATCTCGACCGGCCGCGTCAAGAACGTGCGCGATTCCGCCGACACGTATCCGCAGTTCAACCAGTCCCGCAACGCCAAAGCGCTGCTGCGCGGCGACGTGACGTATCTGACGCGCCTGCAGGACTTCATCGACGCGAACAAGAACGATCCGTCCAAGGCGCAGGACGTTGCGCTCGCGCAGGACGCGCTTGACCAGTGCTACGCGATGCTCGACAGGACGCACAACGACCGCGAGGCGGACGACGCCGTGATCGAGAACGCGTATCAGACGCTCATCAAGATCGGTCTCGAACAAGCGCCCGTGGAGGAAGAGCCGTCCGCGTTCATGCAGTTTCTGACGAAGGTCCTCAAGAAGCTCAACGACCGCGTGTACGATACGTTCGGTGCCGCAGGCTTCCGCGACAAGTTCTTCCGCTGATCCGAACCATTTAAAAAGCTGTCCGACCGCAAGGCCGGGCAGCTTTTTGTATCTCCCGAAAGACCGTTACCGGTAAGACAGAACCGTGATCACAACGTATAAGGCGATCAGGGAGCCGAGGATCAGCGCCTGCTTCACGCGGTGCTTGGTCAGCAGACCGACAAACTCCCGAACGGCGGCATTCGGCCAGAAGTACCATTTGGTTTTTGCGCCGATGCCGACCGCCCGCATCTTGACGCGCCGGGCGAAGATCCCGCTGCGAAACACGTGATAGTTGGTCGTGGCAAACGCGATCTTCCCGTCCGGATCGATCTGCATGATCTTCTCTTTGGAAAAGCGCATGTTCTCCGCGGTGTCCGACGAACGGTCCTCCTCGACGATCTGCGTCTGCGGAACGCCCTGCTCCATCAGATAGCGTTTCATCGAAGCGCTTTCCGAGATCACCTCGTCGCTGCCCTGTCCGCCGGAGGTGACGAAGATCAGCTTCTTGCCGGTCTCCCGCTCCTGCTCGCGCGCAAAGGAGAGCGCACGGTCGATCCGTCCGCGCAGCAGCGGCGTCGGCGTGCCGTCCTTGCGGATGCCGCAGCCGAGGATGATCAGGAAATCCTTATCCGGCTCCGGCTTGTACCGCACAACGATGATATTCGCGGCGATGGTCCCGACCAGCATGCATTCAAAATACAGATAGATCGCTGCAATCAGATTGGCGATCAGATCGTGGATCATCACTTCCGTCCGGCTGCCGGACACGGCATAATCGAATACGAAAATAAACGCGACGCCCGCAACGATCAGAACCGAAAGCAGGATGCCCAGAAGATTGACGAACCGTCTGCCTTCGTGCCGGATCAGCGCAATATTGGAAACGCACAGCGCGCATGAAAAAACCAACAGAAACGGAAACGTCACGAGCATATACTCTTTCGCGGAACGAAGCAGAATGTACAGGATGCCGTGGATATTGTACAGCTCCGGCTGTGTGAACAGACGGACGGCAAGCACGACGTACGTGATGAATACGAACGACAAAAACAGGGCAAACCCCATATAATAGATCGTGTTGTACGAATAGGGATTGTATCGCAGCTGGCCGCACAATGCGTGCAGCAATCCGCCGATGACCACGAGACAAAGCGCCGCCGTCACGATGCAGATCGCGCCCGCGTAACGCTCGGAATCCCGATACAGCAGAATGCCGTTGACCAACGACGCCAGGACAACCGGGATCAGCAGCCAATACAGCATCGGCTTTTTCCCGATCGTGTCAAACCGGATATGCTTCAATCTTCATACGCCTCCAAAACGATCAGCCCATCTGGGAATGCAGCCGTTTTTTCGATTATACCATATCCGGTTCCATCCTGCAATACTTACAAACCGGCCATGCGTCTGCAGCCGTCCTCCATACGGCGCGGACGCAAAACACGCCGCCCTGCACAGGGGCGACGTGTCGATCCGTTCTTTTTCCGTCGTTCCGAATAACGTCCTTATCCCAGCGCCACGTCCAGCGCCATCATCAGGCTGAAGCCGAACGCGAAGGACACGACGCCGACATTGGAATGCCTGCCCGCGGACATCTCCGGGATCAGTTCTTCCACGACGACATACAGCATCGCGCCCGCCGCGAAGGACAGCAGCACCGGCATGGCCGGCACGACCAGTGCGGCGACCGCCACCGTCAGCGCGCCGAAAACCGGTTCCACCGCGCCGGAAAGCACGCCCAGCGCGAACGACTTCGGTTTGCTTTTGCCCTCTGCAAACAGCGGCATGGAAATGATCGCGCCCTCCGGAAAGTTCTGTATGGCGATACCCAGCGCGAGCGCGAGCGCGCCTCCCGCCGTAATATTGCCGGAACCGCTCAGCAGTCCCGCGTAAACGACGCCGACCGCCATCCCCTCCGGGATATTGTGCAGCGTCACAGCGAGCACCAGCATCGCCGTGCGGCCAAGGCGGCTCTTCGGCCCCTCCGGCTGGTCGATGCGCCGGTGCAGATGCGGAATGACGTGGTCGAGCAGCAGCAGAAAGCCGACGCCCAGCCAGAAGCCGGCAAAGGCGGGCAAAAACGCCCATCTGCCCAGCGCCGCCGACTGGTCGATGGCGGGGACGATCAGACTCCAGATCGACGCAGCGACCATCACGCCAGCCGCAAAGCCGGTCAGCGCGCGCTGGACGCCGAGCCGCAGTTCCTTCCGCAGAAAGAACACGCAGGCACTTCCCGCCGCCGTGCCGAGAAACGGGATCAGCAGCCCCATAACGACCGTTTTCATTTTCTTCCGAACCAGCCTTTCTTTTCAGCCGGCTTCGACTGCACGGACAGGCACGCGTACCCCGTCGCGTCGATCGCAGCTTTCAGCGCATCCGCGTCGACAGCGTCGTCCGTCAGAAAGGACGCCTGCTTCTTTGCACGGGATGCCGTGACCTTCTTTGCCGCCGGAACCGCTTTGCGGATCGCGTCGCAGACGTGCGCCTCACACATTCCGCACATCATGCCGTCGATTTGCAGCGTTGTTTGGATCATTATTGTCATCCTTTCTTTTCGCACAGACTGCCGGAAGCGCGTATTTCCCGTGCTTTCGCGCGTCCGACTTGCAGTTCTGAAATGCAGTTAGCTTCCGCTAACCCATTTATAGTATAGTCCCTTCACGTTGTTTTGTCAAGCGCCTTTGCGCGTATTGCAAAAGCCCCGGCCGTCAACGCGGCTGAGGCTTGTTTTGGTTCTTTAAAGCATACCTATCACGACGCGGGCGGATACTCCAAAGCGGCGTCGCGCAGCACGCAGTGAAGAAACGGTCCGCTCATATAGGTATCGAACGCTCCGGACACGAGCACGGTGCTGCCCGGCGACGGAACGGCGGCGTCCGCATCCGACAGTTCAAACTCGATCCCCTGCGTGCAGCAGGCTGTGGCGTCCTGAATGAGACAGACGCAGCGTGTTTCTCCGGTTTCCTCCTCGACATACTGATCGACCGGTCCGAGCATACGCACGGCTTTTCCGTGGTATTGATCCGGATTGTAGATCATGTCGTAGACCTGCGCATACATCACGGTCTGAGACATGGCGGACAAGTCGAAGTCCACCTCCGGCAGATCCTGCGGCAGAGCGACCGTCGTCGGTTCCGCTTCTGTCTGCAATTCCGTGACCGCCTCAGCAGTCTGCTCTCCGTTCTGCGTCACCGTCTGTGCAGGCAGTTCATTCTGCGCGCAGCCGGCAAAGCAGAACAGCACGAGACACAGGATGCAGACGAATCGTCCCCGCATCTCAGGGCGTGACCGCGGTCTCAACCGAGATCGGCTTGTTGGAGGTCAGGAACGTGTAGCGCTCCTGGATCGTGCAGCGGCCGTGGTTCAGGTTATATCCGCCGTGGTCGGTCGTGATGAGGACGAGCCAGTCCTCCTGTTCGTACGTCTCGCGCGCACGAAGCGTGCGCAGGATCTCAAGACCGTCTCTCTCCGCATCCGCGAATGCCTGCGCGTATTTCGGATTCCACGCGCCAAAGCCGGAGGAGTGACCCACGTGATCGGTGTGCTCCAGCGTGGAGAAAATGAAGTCCGTGCAGTCCTTCTGACGCAGATCCGTCAGGATATTGTTCACCGTGCCGACGTCGTCTTCTGCCTGCACAAAATGCGCGTTGATCCCGTTCTTCTCCACGTATTGCTTCTCGGGATAGTACGTGGTGAAGTAGCTGCCGAAATGACCGGACCAGGAAATATAGAACGCCGAGCTGTCCACGATCCCGTCCTGCACGAGCGTCGTCAGCAGCGTCAGATGGTCGTTCGATTTGCGCTGACCGTTGGAGCGAATCCCATGGACGTTTGCCCATTCGCCGGTGAGCATCGAGCACCAGCCCGGTGCGGTGGACGTCGCCTGCGTGTTCAGGAACGGATAGTTCACACCGCCGGCATAGGTCAGGATCGTTTCGCCGCCGTTGTCGTCCAGATCCAGGATCGCGCTGGTCTCTGCCGATTCCATAAGACGCAGCGTGTCGGCACGGCACCCGTCATAGCCGATGACGAGGACCTTCTTCTCGGTCTTGCCCGCGGGCAGCGGGGAAGTGAAGTGATCCTTGATCAGACCGTAGACGATCGTCTGCGGCTGCGCCGTTTCCATCGTGTTGGTAAAAGCGGAGATCCCCTCCACGTATTTAACGTACTGTTCGGGCGTCTCGCTCAGGCGGTTGGTGCCGAAAACGGAGCCGGTGACCATCAAAAAGAAGGTGACCGCCGTTGCGATGATTCGATGCAGGTTCGCTTTCATAATGCAATATCCTTTCGTTTGCTTGCTGTTTCCGAGCGCACGTTTGAGAGCGCTTCCCGTTAGTTTAAACTAACCATTTGCAGTATACGCTTTCTGTCTGCCGCTGTCAAGATGAACGATTCTTTTTTCGAAACAAGCCGCACGTGCGCTGCGTACGGTTTATTAAGCCTTTTCCTGATGCAGAAAACGTTCCCGCACCGCGTGAACGGTCTCTTCCAGACTCTGTCCTTCTTCCGACACGACCGCGTCCGCATACCGGCTGTACAGCGCTTCCCGCTCCGCGTACAATTCCTCGATGCTTTCGCCGTCACGAAGGATCACGCCGCGCGTTTTCGCGTCCTGCAATCTCTTTTTCAGCTCCGCCAAAGAGATCTTGAGATAGACCGTTTTTCCGTTTTCTCTCAAATGCTCCATGGCTTTTTCGCTGAAAACCACGCTGCCGCCGGTCGCGATAACGGTGTTTTCCGCGCAAAGTGAAGTGCAAACGGATTCTTCGATTTGCAGGAAGCCGTCTGTCCCCCGTGCGTCGATGATCTCGTTCAGGCGCTTGCCCACTTTGCGCTGGATGAGCAGATCCGTGTCAAGAAAGTCCATTCCCAGTATTTTTGCCAGAACCACGCCCACCGTGCTTTTTCCGGAGGTGGGCATGCCGATCAGAACAATATTCATTCCGCACCGTCCGTCCTGCCTCATGCAAAATCTTTCCGCTGCACGTCCACGGTGATCTCCGGCGTTCCGAATGCCGGATTCAGCGCGCTGCGCATGGCGGACGCATACCACTGCCGGATCTCCTCGTCGGTGAGCTGACACTTTTCTCCGGTCGTTTTGATCGTGATCGTGATCCGTTGTTCTTCCATATGATACAGTTTCCTTTCCGTTTTATTTGCTTTCATTATACACAAGCGGCGCCCCTTTTGCAAGCAGAACGCGGCGTTAAAAACGCTGCGGAGATCCCGTTATGTTTTGGATTGTGCTGTCCGCACGTTTGTGGTACAATGTGTATGGAGCAGCTTATTTGAAAGGTGGTTTTGCTTGTGGCAAAGATCATAATGACCAAACCCAGCAGCAGCGGGATCGCGCTGGGCGGCATCGGCGCCGGAAGCGTCGAGCTCATGCCCGACGGCGAGTTTCACTATTGGCAGATCGCCAATCCTCCCAGACAGACCGAGGTGTGCTGGGAAAACAAGGCCGACGACGGCGAGCGCCATACGGGGGCGCTGTCGTTCTGGGTTCGGACAGAACAGGCCGGACGGCGTCCCGTCGTGCGCAAGCTCGGCATGCGGACAGAGCCGGACGATTTCACCTACCGTTTATTCCCCTGGAACAAGCCGGTCGAAAGGATCCGCTTCGACGGGCAGTTTCCCGTGTGTACGCTTCAATATGA
>CADAGA010000016.1 GCA_902787275.1 Oscillospiraceae bacterium
GGTTGTAAAATGGAGAACATAAAAAAGGAAATGGATTTGGGCACGAATGAATAAAGCAAAGCTGTTGCATGCGGCGCAGATCGCCGTATTGGTCCTTCTGACAGCCGGGATCTCGGCTGCTGCGGTGCATTTCGGACGGACTTCGGTCCCTGTTTCTGCACCGGAAAGCACGACGCAGACGACTGCCGCGCAGCAGGACGTGACTGAGACGCAGCCGACGGAACCGGACTGGCTGCCGGAAATCGAATATGACGCCTATACACCCAGCGAGATCGTGCGGGAAAACTTCCGCAGCACCGTTGTGCTCGGCAATTCTCAGGCGCAGGCACTGGCCAATTTCGGTCTCATCCGCGACGCGGATTTCGTGACGCGCATCGGTCTGTCGATCCATCACGTTCTCTCGTCTCCGGACGGCGTCGCACCGATCGCGGATCTGTACGGCAAGCACTATGACAAGGCCGTATTCATTTTCGGCGAGAATGAGCTCGGCTGGCCCTATCCGCAGAATTTCATCACCCATTATAAAAAGGTGATCGCCAAGGTGCGCGAGCTCAATCCCGG
Organism: Oscillospiraceae bacterium; assembly: GCA_902787275.1. Lineage (GTDB taxonomy): Bacteria > Bacillota > Clostridia > Oscillospirales > Acutalibacteraceae > UBA1425. The sequence continues at coordinate 562 of CADAGA010000016.1, forward strand.
CGTTGAAGTGTATTGTCAGGAGATCTTTCCCGTCAGCGCGGCATGCTCCGCAACGGCCAAAAACGGCGTGACGAATGAAAACGTGCGCATCTTCAACGAACTGCTCAAGAAGATGTGCGACGAGATCGACGCACATTATATGCCCGTATCCCAAGCGTTCTTTGACCGCGACGGCGTGCTGCCGGCAGATGCGGCGACGGACGGCGTGCATTTCGGCTACGATTACTGCAAGATCTGGGCGGGCGATCTGTCCGCGTACCTGCAGCAGGCGCCGAAGCCGGCTGATGTACAGCAAGTGACGGAGATAACAGAAGAAGGAGTGACCGGTCAATGAAAAGAATTGCGCTGATCCTGGCGCTGATCGCCGTACTTTGCTGCGCATCGTGCGGCAGCGCGGAAAAAGCAGACGACGTTCCGGCTGTGCAGTCGACTGCCGCGCAGCCGCAGACCGCGTCCGAATGGCTCGATCTCGTGGCGGAAAACGTCCCGTTTGACGACACGATGGCTGTGTCCGATAACGCTGCCGGCGTATACGGCATCCTCGATGAGGACGGTTATACCGGCGACTGTGCGCTCTTCATCAGCACGATGGCGACGCCTGAGGAGATCGCCGTGTTCCGCGCGGACGAAGCGCTTTCGACCGACGATCTGACTGCGCTTGCGCTTGCGCGTCTGGCGCGGCAGAAGGAATCTTACGCTGACTACGCGCCGGCCGAAGTGCCGAAGCTCGAATCCGCTGTTGTGCGCACGTGCGGCGATTTTGTGATCGTGTGCGTCTGCGCCGACAATGCCAAGGCGGAAACGCTGCTGGACACCTATGCTTGACCGAAACGAAAACGCGCCGCAGACGCGGCGTGTGTATCGCACTGTTGCAGCCTGCACGTTCTGCGGGCTGCTTTTTGTGCTCTTTGCGCTGCTTTTCCTGCCGGACAAAGAATTCTCCGAGACGGAAAAACGCGCGCTCGCGCAGTTTCCCGAGCTGCGTTTTGAAACGATTTCGAACGGCAAGGCAGAGGAATCGATCGAGGCCTATGTGCAGGATCAGATGCCGCTGCGCAATTTCTGGGTCGGCGTCTGCGCGTGCTTTGGCCGCATGACCGGACAGAACGGCACAGATGGCGTCTACGACGCGGCGGACGGCTATCTCATCCGCACACCGGCCGAGGAGAACGCGCGTAATCTCGGCAGCAACCTGCGGACGCTGACCGCGTTTGCCGAAAAAGCGAACGTGCCGGCGTATCTGATGGTCGTGCCGCAGACAGGTTACGTGCTTGAGGAAAAACTGCCGAAGAACCACGCACCCTACACGGACGACGTGCTTTTCGACGAGATCGCGCAAAAGACGGACGGCGTGTATACGACGGTCGATCTGCGAAACGTTTTCCGCGACCGGCGCGACGAAATGCAGATCTTCTACCGTACCGACCACCATTGGACTTCCGACGGCGCGTTCCTCGCGGCAAATGCTTTTCTGCAAGCCGCGGGCAAACCGGCGCTCACGCGGTCGCAGTTCTCCGCGGAGGCGGTCGAGGGCTTTTTCGGCACAACGCATTCCCGCGCTGCGCTCTGGTTCAAGAAACCGGACGTGATGGAACTCTGGACGGCAAAAGACGCGGCGCTGACCGTGGAGATCACCGACCTCGGCACGGGTGAGACCAAGACGCAGACGGACCCGTTCTTCCGTGTGCATCTGGCAGAATACGACCGTTATCCCGTCTATCTTGACGGCAACCACAGTCTGACGCACATCGTCAACGACGCTGTCACGGACGGCACGCTGCTGCTGGTGAAGGACTCGTTCGGCAACACGCTCGCGACGGAGCTGCTGGCGGCATACCACGAGATCTGGATGGTCGATCTGCGCTATTACCGCACCGCGGCGGTTTCCGATCTGCTGGAAAAGGGCGTCGATACGCTGCTTGTCAACTACAGTCTCGACGATCTGGTCAACGATCAGAATATCATATGGCTCAAATAAAAAAGAGGTTGTCACGTCTGACAACCTCTTTTGTCGTTGTTTACCGCTTGACGGTGTAGTGGATGATGCGTTCGGTGCTGTGTCCGTCGCAGCCGCCCATGAACTTCTTGGCGAAGTGGTGCATCTTTTCGCTGTTGTACTTCTCCGGCATCTCCAGGATCGCGTCGCACAGCTGCGCCGAATCGTAAACGATCGGCCCCGGCACGAACGTCGCGTAGTCGTAAAACAGCGGACGGCGGCGCGTGTACTGCTCGAAATCGAACGCGTAGAACAGCATCGGCCGATCCAGCAGGGAATACTCAAACAGGATCGTCGAATAGTCTGTGATGAGCATATCCGCGCCGCAGAGCGTGACGTCGATCGGCACGGACTGCGGGACCTCAAACGCGAAATCGTACACCAGATCGCGCAGATCGCCGGTCATCAGCGAGCTGTCCTGCACCAGCGGATGCATACGGATCAGCAGTACGTATTTGTCGCCCAGCAGCCGCTTCAGAAGCAGCAGATCGAGCATACGGTGTGTGTATGCGGAATCGGATTCACCGCGATACGTCGGCGCGTACAGCAAAATCTTTTTATCGCCGATCTGACTCGTCAGATTCGGCACGAGGCGGATGAGATCATGCCGCGCTTTCTGAATGAAGTCGTCGTCGAAATAGACGTCCGTGTGCGCGCAGCCCCAGCCGTGGATGATGTCCTCCGAGCAGTTGAAGACAGAGGCAAGCGTGTTCTTGACGTAGCCGGACGACGCGACGACGTCGGTGTAATTCTTGTGCACCAGACGGCGGTCGACGATCTCGCCCGCGACGCCGCGCTTGCCGATGGCATAGCCTGCCTTGCGCAGCAGCGCCGGCGTGTGCCAAAGCTGCACCACGTGCTGTCCGGAACGCGGTTCCACGCAGTAGACCGGCGCAAAAATATCGTCGATGTACAGACACTTGCAAACGCCGTATGCCGCGAAGAATTCCTTATAGTACGCCAGCTCCGCCTTGCGGTTCTTGAACGTGGCGGGAACGCCGAAGAAACGGCACGTGTAGCCCTTTTCCGTCAGCATTTTAAACAGGGAACGCATCGTGTGCGGCATCTTTTCCGACTTGCTGCTGGCAAATACGACCAGCTTCGGATTGATCGGCTTTTTGGAATACTGCTTGTACAGAGAGGGGTACACGCTGTCAGCCAGCCAGTCATCGTGCTGCTTCTGCTGACGCAGCTCTCGCTGCTTTTGATCCAGTTCTTTCGCCAGCTCGCGGCGTTCTTTCATTGTATCGTAACCCATATCTTCTCCTCCGTTCCTCCAGTATATCATAGTTTTTGCTCAATTGCAACAATTTGCGCCCGATGGGCAGATTGCACAAGAAACAGCACTATATTTTGGCTAAGTTTATATCAAAAAAATGCTGCTAACAGGTGCAATCGGCGCACGAATATGGTATAATAAACAAAATATAGCGTAAATTTTTGGAAAGTATGACCAAGGAAACGCCGGTCCTATCCTGCACCCCAAAGGCTTTGCCACGCGTCGGCAAGCCGGCAGATTATTCGTACGATCTGCCGAAAAGACCATTCATTGTTTCGTGCATTCCGGACGGGATCGGCATTCACAGAAAAGAGAGGCGTATGCGATGATCGAGCAAGTCATCAGCTTTGAACGCATGGAGCAGGCCGTGGGTCTGTTCGGCAGCTTCGATGAGAATATACGGCAGGTGCAGGAGAAATTCTCCGTGTCCGTCGTCAGCCGCGGCTCGGAGCTGAAGGTGATCGGCGAGGCGGAGAACGTGGACAAGGCGGTGCGCGCGATCCGCGGTTTGCTTATGCTCATCAACAAGGGCGAAGAACTCAGCGGGCAAAACGTGCGCTACGTGCTGTCGATGGTCGAGGACGGCAAGGACGACCAGCTCGAAAGCATGACGTCGTCCGGCTGTATCTGTATCACGTCAAAGGGCAAACCCGTAAAGCCGAAGACGCTCGGTCAGAAAAAATACGTTGAAGCCATCCGGCAGAACACCATCACGATCGGCGTCGGCCCTGCCGGAACGGGCAAGACGTATCTTGCGGTGGCGATGGCGGTGACGGCGTTCCGCGCAAAGGAGGTCAACCGCATCATCCTGACGCGTCCCGCGGTCGAAGCGGGGGAGAAGCTGGGCTTTCTGCCCGGCGATCTGCAGCAGAAGGTCGATCCGTACCTGCGCCCGCTGTATGACGCGCTGTTCGACATGCTCGGCGCCGAGAATTTCCAGAAGCAGCAGGAGCGCGGCAGCATCGAAGTGGCGCCGCTGGCGTATATGCGCGGCCGGACGCTGGACGACAGCTTTATCATTCTGGACGAGGCGCAGAATACGACGGCCGAGCAGATGAAGATGTTCCTGACGCGTCTGGGCTTCAATTCCAAAATGGTCGTGACGGGCGACATCACGCAGATCGACCTGCCCGAGGGCAAGAAGTCGGGTCTGGTGGAGGCCGTCCGCATTCTCAAGCACGTGGAAGACATTGAGACGGTGCGTTTCAACGAAAAGGACGTTGTGCGTCACAAGCTCGTACAGGATATCATCAAGGCGTACGAAAGAAGCGAGGAGGAGCGCAAGAGAAAATGACGGGTAAGGTTAAAGTCATCATTTCCAATAATCAGAACGAAGTCAAGATCCCGACCGGCGTGCGGATGCTGATCCGGCGCTGCTGTCATGCCGTGCTGGCGGGCGAGAAATTTGAAGGTTCGGCGGAGATCAGCGTGACCTTTGTGGACGACGCGCAGATCCAGGAGCTGAACCGGCAGTACCGCAATATAGACAAGAGCACCGACGTGCTGTCCTTCCCGCTGGGGATCGACGGCGTGTACGACGTCAACAACGACACCGGCGCGCAGATGCTCGGCGATATCGTGATCTCTATGCAGCACGCGGTGGAGCAGGCAAAGACCTACGGTCATTCCCTGCAGCGTGAGGTCGGCTTTTTGACGGTACACTCGATGCTGCATCTGCTCGGCTACGATCACGAGGCGGGAGGTCTGGAGCAGGTCCGTATGCGCGAAAAGGAAGAGGCCGCGCTCACGCAGCTCGGACTCGGACGCGGCGGCAGCTACTATATGGACGACGAGGCGTGACATGAAAGCGTTATTGAAGAGCTTCGGCTATGCCTTTGCCGGCATCGGCCGGACGATCCGCACCGAGCGCAACATGCGCATCCATCTGGCGGTTTCGCTGTACATGTACGGCTATCTGCTGATTTATGATTTCTTCGATGTCTCGCGCACGGGCTTTGCCGTTCTGTTTCTGGCAAACGCGCTCGTGATGATGGGCGAGATGATCAACACCGCGCTGGAAAACGTCGTCGATCTCGTCGAGCAGCGGAAAAACGAGCTGTGCAAGACGGCCAAGGATGCGGCCGCGGGGGCGGTGCTGATCGGCGCGATCTTCTCGGTCGCGGTCGGGATCGCGCTGCTGTGGCAGCCTGAGGCGTTCCGCGCGCTGTTCGCGTACTACCGCGCACATCCCGTCTGGATCGCGGTGCTGGCTGCGTCGCTGGCGCTGACGTTCTGGTTCATCTTCGGATTCGGCAAACGGACGAAAGGAACGAAACCATGACAAAAACTGCTTTTATTGCGATCGTCGGCTGCCCGAACGTGGGCAAGTCCTCGATCCTCAACCGTCTGCTGGGGCAGAAGATCGCGATCGTTTCGGAAAAACCGCAGACGACGCGCACGCGCATCACGGGCATTTTGACCGAAGGGGAGACGCAGCTCGTTTTCACCGACACGCCCGGATTCCACCGCCCGCGCACGAAGCTGGGCGAGAATATGGTGCGCGCGGTGTCGGAGAGCATCGCCGACGTGGACGCGTGTCTGTTCGTGATCGAGCCGACAGGCGAACTGCGCGAGAAGGAGCTGGAGCTGATCGAGCGCTTCAAGCGCGACAGAATGCCGGTCATCCTCTGTATCAACAAGGTGGACACGGTGCCGGAGAAGGAAGCGCTGATGGCGCGGATCCTGGACGTGTCGCAGAAATATGACTTCAAGGCCGTCGTGCCGACGTCGGCCAGAACCGGCGACAACTTTGACGCACTGCGCAAGGAGCTGACCGCGCTTGCCGAACCGTCCGTCCACTTTTTTCCGGACGACACGCTGACCGACCAGCCGGAACGCGTGATCGTGGCGGAGATCCTGCGTGAAAAGCTGCTGCGCCTTCTGGACAAGGAGATCCCGCACGGTACGGCGGTGAGCATCGAGAAGATGCGCGAGCGCGAGGACAGCGACCTTATGGATATCGACGCGGTGATCTACTGCGAGAAGGAGAGCCACAAGGGCATCATCATCGGCAAGCAGGGCGCCATGCTCAAGCGCATCTCCACGCGTGCGCGGGAGGATATGGAGCGCTTCCTGTGCTGCCGTGTGAACCTGAAGTGCTGGGTGAAGGTCAAGGAGGACTGGCGCAACCGCGAGGGTCTCATCCGCAATTTCGGGCTGGAATACAAGGATTCGTAATGCTTTGGGCGAATGCTCGAATGAATGGACGCTGCGCGTCTTTGGGAGTAAAACAATGAAACAAGCGATCGCGGTTTTTTTGAGCGCAGTTTTGTGTCTGCTTTGCGCAGGATGCGGCGGCATTTCCCTGCCGCAAAGGATCGACGAGACGACCGAGCCGCAGACGACTGCGTTCGTGGTCGCCACTCCGTCGGAAACGCAGGTGCGCACCGCGTTCGAAAAAGCGCTGGAGGTCTACGGCTGGTTCGAGCTTTGTTCGCTCGACAGCGATTCCGCCGACAAGGCGGAGCGGGAAGGCGCTGTGTATTACCGCGTTTTGAGCGACGAAGTACCGACCTACGACGTGCTGCGCACGCTGGTGTACGATCTGTTCGACACGACCACGGGCGACGCGCTGCTGCGGGAGGACGACAGTACGCCGCCGTATATCGACGTGAACGGCGCGCTGTACGGACAGGACTTTGCGCGCGGCAGCGACGTGGAAAAGGGCGAGTACGAGCTGACCGTCGAGCAGGAAAGCAAGACGTGCTTTCTGTGCAAGGTGCGCGTCGAAACGCTCGAGTTCAACGACGGCTACAAGGAATACCGCCGCGTGAGCGGATACGAGGACTATACGTATCATTACCGGCTCGTCGGCAACCGCTGGGTATTTACGGACTTTGACCTGTTCTATTAAATCCCATTCATAAACCGCGTCCATCCGGAAACAGTAATCATATACGATCTGTTTGCGGAGGGATTCGATGGACAGCAGCACACATTGGAAATCATTTTTAAAGACCGGCAGGATCGCCGACTATCTGCGCTACCGCGAGGCGCTGCGCGCGGAGCTGGCGCAGGAATCCTATCCCACGGAGGAAACGCATGCTTCTGAAGACCGACGGCGTGGTGATCCGCGAAAAGGGGACGGGAGAGAGTGACCGGTTCGTCACGCTTCTGACCCGAGATTACGGCGTGCTGCACGCGTTCGCGCGCGGTGCAAAGTCGCTGAAAAGTGAAAAGCAGAGCGGTACGCAGCTGTTCGCCTATGCGGACTTTACCATCAGCCGCGGCAAGGACGCGTTCATCGTGACGGAGGCGCGAGCACGCGAAGTGTTCTACAAGCTGCGCGAAAACGTCGAGCATTTAGCGCTCGCACAGTATTTCTGCGAGCTGTCGGGGCTTCTCGCGCCCGAGGAAACGCCGGCGGAGGAGTATTTGCGGCTCCTGCTCAACGCGCTGTACCTGCTCACGACCGGCAAGCGTCCGCAGCCGTTTCTCAAGGCGGTGATGGAGCTGCGCCTTATGAGTATTTCCGGCTATATGCCCGACCTTGTGGGCTGCGCGAAGTGCGGTACGTACACGGACGATGAGATGTTTTTCGACCGCCGGGAGGGCTGCCTCTACTGCCGCGGCTGCGCCGACCACGGAGAGCCGCTGACGGCGGGCGTGCTGGCGGCGATGCGGCATATCTGTTACTCGGAACCTGACAAGGTGTTTTCCTTTACACTTTCCGACGACGGTCTTCGCAAGCTGGCGAATCTGACGCAGGGATACATGCACACGCATCTGAACCGCACGTTCAAAACGCTGCAATTCTACAACCAGATCAAATCATAATCCTACATAACGAGGTGTTCCGCGTGAACAAACATCATCTTTCGCTTGAACTCGACAAGGTGCTGCTGCGCCTTGCCGACTTTACGGCGTGTCCAGACGCGCGTGAAATGGCGCTGACGCTCAGGCCGGAGACGGACGTGCATCTTGCCGGTGCGCTGCTGCGGCAGACTGTCGACGCGCATATGCTCCTGGCGCGGTTCGGCGGTCCGTCCTTCGGCGGACTCAAAAACGTCGACAACGCGCTGCGCCGTGCCGATGCTGGCAGCGTACTGAATATGCGCGAGCTGCTGGACGTGGCGGGAACGCTGCGCACGATCCGCGGCCTTTCCCAATGGCGCGATTCCAACGCGGGCGTCGAGACGTCGCTCGACACGCTGTTCGGCGCGCTGACGCCGAACAAATACCTCGAGGACGCGATCACGGGCGCGATCCTTTCCGAGGAGGAGATGGCGGACAACGCTTCGCCGGAGCTGGCGAATATCCGCCGCAAGATCCGCGTGCAGGAGTCGCGTATCCGTGAGCAGCTCGAAAAAATGACGCGTTCCTCCGCCTATTCCAAGTACTTACAGGAGAACATCATCACCATGCGCGGCGGGCGTTACGTGGTGCCCGTCAAGGCGGAGCACCGTGCGGACGTGCCCGGCATGGTGCACGATACGTCCGCCAGCGGCGCGACGGTGTTCATCGAGCCGATGGCCGTCGTGACCGCCAATAACGAGATCAAGGTTCTGCAAAGCGACGAGCGCGACGAGATCGACCGCATCCTTGCGGGGCTCTCTGCCGAAGCGGGCAGCTTCTGCAATACGATCCAGAACAGCTACGCCTGCGCGGTGGAGCTGAACGTGATCTTCGCCAAGGCGCAGCTGGCGTACGACATGAAAGCGGCGGCGCCGGAGCTGAATGACAAGGGGATCATCGACCTGCGTGCCGCGCGGCATCCGCTGATCGATTCGCGCACGGTCGTCCCGGTGGATATCCGACTGGGCGAGGGCTTCAACACGCTGGTCATCACCGGCCCCAATACGGGCGGCAAGACCGTGTCCATCAAAACGCTGGGTCTGCTGTCCCTGATGGCGATGTGCGGTCTGATGCTGCCGGTGCGCGACCAGAGCCGCATCAGTGTTTTCGACGAGATCCTCGCCGACATCGGCGACGAGCAGTCGATCGAGCAGTCGCTCTCGACGTTCTCGGCGCACATGACGAATATCATTGACATCATCGCCCGCACGACCGACCGCAGTCTCGTCCTGATCGACGAGCTGGGCGCGGGCACCGACCCCATCGAGGGCGCGGCGCTGGCAATGGCGGTGCTTGAGCACCTCGCGGCAAAGGGCGCGCGCATCGCTGCGACGACGCACTACGCGGAGCTGAAGGCGTACGCGCTGCAGACGCCGGGCGTTGAGAATGCCTGCTGCGAATTCGACGTGCAGACGCTGCGGCCGACGTACCGCCTGCTCATCGGCGTACCGGGTCGGTCCAACGCCTTTGCGATCTCCGAGCGTCTCGGCATGCCGTCGGAGATCGTCGAGCGTGCGCGTGTGCTGGTCAATGATGAAAACGTCCGCTTTGAGGACGTGGTCGACCAGCTCGAGCTCAGCCGTCTGAACATGGAGAAGGAACGCGAAAACGCCGAGGCGATCTCCCGCGACGCCGACGCTGCGCGGCAGGAAGCCGAACGGATGCGGCAGGAAGCGATCGAACTGCGCAACAAAGAGCTGGAAAACGCCAAGGCGCAGGCACTGCGCATCACGGAGCAGGCACGGCGCGAGGCAAACGCGCTTCTGCTGGAGCTTGAAAAGCTGCGCAAGGAACGCGATAAAACACAGGATGCCGCCGAGCTTGCACGGCGCGCAAGGCGTACCGTGCGGCGGGGCATCGACGCGATCGACGAGGCCGCGGACCCGGGTCTGCTGACGGACTTCGATCCCGACGAGCCTTACGAGCTGCCGCGGCCGCTGCAGGCGGGCGATACGGTCGTGATTGCATCGCTCGGCAAGCAGGCGAAGGTTCAGTCGCCGCCCGACAAAAACGGCAACGTTGAGGTGATGGCGGGCACGGCGAAAATGCGCGTCAAATTGGCGGAGCTGCGTCTGATCGGGGACGATAAAAAACAGCCGGAAAACAAACCGCGCCGCGTCTCTTCGGGCGGTGAGCGGGAGCTGCATCTGGCGGCGGAAACGCGGCTCGATCTGCGGGGCATGCTCGTGGATGACTGTCTCATCGAGCTTGACCGTTTCATCGACGGGGCGATCCGTTCCGGCGTGACGGACTTCACCGTCGTGCACGGCAAGGGAACGGGCGCGCTGCGCACTGCCGTGCGGCAGTATCTCAAAAAGTCGCCTTACGTCAAAACCAGCCGTCCCGGCGTGTACGGCGAGGGCGAGGACGGCGTGACCATCGTAACACTCAAATAACGGAGGAAAAACCTATGAAAAAAGCGATCATCACCGTAGTCGGCAAGGACACCGTCGGCATTATTGCCGCGATCTGTACGTATCTCTCCGAGCAGAGCATCAACATTCTCGACATCTCCCAGACCATCGTGGACGGCTATTTCAACATGATGATGGTCGCGGACGTGACCGACTGCGGCAAGGGCTTCGCGGCGCTTGCGGATGAGCTGCGCGCCGTCGGCGAGCAGAAGGGCGTTATCGTCCACTGTCAGAGCGACGAGATCTTCCAGCAGATGCACCGTATTTAAGGAGTAAGAACATGATAGACCATAGAGAAGTTCTGGAAACCAACGCCATGATTCTCAAGGAGAATCTGGACGTGCGCACCATCACGCTCGGCGTGAGCCTTTTGGACTGCTGCGATGCGGATCTCGACCGTCTCAACGAAAAGATCTACCACAAGCTGACGACCGTCGCCGGCGATCTCGTTCCCGTGGGACAGGAGATCGAAAAGACGTTCGGCATCCCCGTCGTCAACAAGCGCATCTCCGTTACGCCCATCGCGATGGTGGGCGGCTGCGCGTGCAAGACGCCGGCGGATTTCGTCACGATCGCCAAAACGCTCGACCGTGCGGCGGAGGAACTCGGCGTCAACTTCATCGGCGGGTATTCGGCGGTCATCTCCAAGGGCATGACAGAAGCCGACCGCAACCTGATGCTTTCGATCCCCGAGGCGCTTGCGGTGACCGAGCGCGTGTGCTCGAGCGTCAACGTCGGCTCGACCAAGACGGGCATTGATATGGACGGCGTGCGGCTGATGGGCGAGATCGTCAGAAAGACAGCGGAGCGCACGGCGGATCGCGATTCGCTCGGCTGCGCGAAGCTCGTCGTGCTGTGCAACGCGCCGGACGACAACCCGTTCATGGCGGGCGCGTTCCACGGCGTGTCTGAGGGCGACGCGGTCGTCAACGTCGGCGTCAGCGGCCCGGGCGTCGTCAAGACGGCGCTCGAAAAGGTGCGCGGCGCATCGTTCGAGGTGCTGTGTGAAACGATCAAAAAGACCGCGTTCAAGGTCACGCGCGTCGGTCAGCTCGTCGCGCGCGAAGCGGCGAAGCGGCTCGGCGTCCCGTTCGGCATCGTCGACCTGTCTCTCGCGCCCACGCCCGCGATCGGCGACAGTGTAGCGGAGATCTTGATGGAGATCGGTCTCGACTCCGTCGGCGGTCCCGGCACGACGGCTGCGCTGGCGCTTTTGAACGACCAGGTCAAAAAAGGCGGCGTGATGGCGTCGTCCTACGTCGGCGGACTGTCCGGCGCGTTCATTCCGGTCAGCGAGGATCAGGGCATGATCGACGCGGTGAACGCGGGCAACCTGACGATCGAAAAGCTCGAAGCCATGACGTGCGTCTGCTCCGTCGGTCTCGACATGATCGCCGTCCCGGGCGACACGAGCGCGGAAACGATCGCCGGCATCATCGCCGACGAAGCCGCGATCGGCATGGTCAACGCCAAGACGACGGCGGTGCGCATCATTCCCGTGGCAGGCAAGGGCGTGGGCGAAACGGTGGAATTCGGCGGCCTTCTGGGCTACGCGCCGATCATGCCGGTCAAGAACGTCTCGTGCGAAGCGTTCGTCCGCCGCGGTGGCCGCATTCCCGCTCCGATCCACAGCTTCAAAAACTGAAAAAAACAGCAGAGCTTGTTCACAACGAAAAGTGAACAAGCTCTGTTTGCGCTTTCTTTGTGTTTGCCGGGCTATTCGCGTTGTAATGCAAATGAAGGCTTTATTCTTTCAAATCATCTGTCAATTCCAGAATGTAGTCTGTGGAAACATGGTAGAAAAGAGACAGGCGGCGCAAGATGTCCGTCGGCACGTCGCGCTGTCCCAGCTCATAGTTGCTGTAGACCTGCTGGGAACAATGCAGGACTTCCGCCATTTTTGCCTGTGTCAGATCATGGTCTTCCCGCAGTTCCCGAATACGTTTGTACAGTATGGTGATCACCTCAAGCACAGTGTACAATACCGCAAAATGCAGTATTGACTATTACTGCAAAATGCAGTAATATGTAATTAAGGGGGATATAAGTTTTTTCTGTTTTTTCGTTTATTATGTGTCCGTACACAAGACTGATACAGAGCGACAGAGTTGTTATATTGTGAATCATGAAAATGATAAAGGAGGGCTTTCTGTGAAACAAACGATCAAACGCCTGCTTGTGTTTCTGCTTTGTTTGCTGCTCCAGCCGTTCAGGGGCTTGGGCGTGCCTGCCGCGGACAGCTCTCCCGAGCCGCCTGCTTATTTGCGGGAGCTGTCGCGGCTGGTCGCGGAGACGGCGAGCGAGGACGATTTCGGCGAGATCAAGCTGACTGTCGGTGAGCCGGAGATGGAGATCGACGGCCGGACGCAGCCGATTGCGGACGACGGCATCGTCGTGCCGTATGTGGATGAATACGGCGTTTTACAGATCCCGACGGAAGTGATCGAAGAAGCGGACGCTGTCGGCGGCTATGTATCCGAAGATGCTTTGGAAGAACAGGGCTATGCGGTGGGCTTTTGTGCACAAACAGGCAAGGCGCGCATCACCGAGCCGTACGGCCTTTGCCGTTTGATCGTGCGCACGGCGAACGGCAAAGTGAAGAATACCTGCGGTGCGACGCGGAAGATCGCGGTGTCCGACAACTGCACCGTTCTGCAATATACCGACAAGGAAGCGACGGCACGGGCGGCAAAGCTGCTGCGCGCAGATCCGTCTGTTCTGGCGTGCACGGCCGACCGGATCGTGAAGATCGACGCGCGGCCGTCGCCGAATGATGCCGTGATCGTCGGGCAGACCCGCGAGCCCCGTTGCTGGGGCACGCAGCGCGCCGGCGCGGACGCATGGATGGCAGAGCATGCCGGTGACGATCTTGCCGAGGTCGTTGTGGCGGTGATCGACACGGGCGTGGACGCGTCGCATCCGTTCCTGCAGGGGCGCATGCTGTCCTCCGGCTGGGATTTTGTCAACGACGACAACGATCCAGCGGATGATAACCGCCACGGCACGCACTGCGCCGGTATTATCCGCGACGCGACGCCGGATAACGTCAAAATCCTGCCTGTCAAGGTTTTGTCCGATGAGGGCAAGGGCGACAATGCGGTCGCGCGTGAAGCGATGCGCTGGGCGGTCGATCAGGGCGCGGACATTTTGAGCATGAGCTTCGGCGCTTATCCCGACGAAGAGGATGATGAAGAAGATATCGAGGAGTGGCTTCGCGAGGAGACCGCCGCGATCCAATATGCCTACGATGCCGGCGTGACCTGCGTCGCGGCAGCCGGAAACGAAGCGGACGATCTCGACGTGACGCCGCACACGCCTGCCGTCGTGCCGCACGTGATCACGGTCGGCTCGATCGGCGAGCAGGATCTGCCGTCCGGCTACACCAATTTCGGCAGCATGGTCGACGTCTGCGCGCCAGGTGAGGGCATCGTCAGCAGCGTGCCGGGCGGGCAGTACGAGATGCT
>CADAGA010000017.1:0-14353 GCA_902787275.1 Oscillospiraceae bacterium
TCCTTCTTGTACTCGGCGTCGAGCACCTCGTCGGTGTACTTATCCTCGAATTCCTTCTGCTTGTCCTCGCTGAAGCGCTGGACGACCATTTCCTTCTCCATGAGCTTGCGCATGAAGCTCTCGGTGATGCCCTCGCCGTAGTAGATCTTCAGGTAGGAATTCAGCGACATGGAGATCGAGTTGGACGCGGTGGAATTCTTGCCGGACGCCGTCTCGCGCATGGAATCGAGCTGGCTGTCGATGTCTGCCTTTTCCTCGTCGGTGAGCGTGTAGCCCGCGGCGATGGCGTTATCGTACAGCGTGTAGAACTCCTGCATGTAGTTCACGGTGTTCTCTTCGAGCTGCTTGGACCACTTGATGGCGTTGCCGTCGTCGTCCTGATAGGGGCTGTCCTGAGCCTCGGGCGACTGGTTGTAGTCGAAGCCGTACATGTTGTAGCCGTACTGCTGCTCGGACTGCTGCGCGCGGCTCGCGGTGTTCTGGTACTGCATGTAATACATGTAGCCGTATTCTGCGACGCTGATCTTATGACTGCCCACAGTAAACGCCGTTTCCATCCGTGCGAACACGCCGGTCGTCTTGAGCACGGCAAACGCTGCGCCGCAAACGATCGCAACGATCAGAACGATGCCGAGGATGCGGCCGACGACGCGACCCGCGTTCGGATGCTTTCTGCTTTTTTTCGCATTCTTTTTCGCGGCGCTGGAAATGCGTTGCTTCCGCTCTTCGCGGTAGAGTTCCGCTTTGCTTTTTTCGGTTTTTGCCACTTGAACCATCCTTTTCATGATTGATAAAACCGGAATAATCCAGTATAACGAACTTATTTTATACTATTTTTCCGCATTGTGCAAGTCCATTTTCATAAAAAAGCGGAAAAAAGCGTGACAAATCACGCTTTCTCCCACAGAGTACGGTCGCGGAACGCCGTCTCGAACCAGACGTCAGGCAGCGCGAACGTTTGCTTGTCAAGGTATTGCAGCGCGCCGACATCCTCCGTAAAGTCGAAGGTCAGCTTGTAGGAACACAAAAACTGCTTCTTGTATCCGAAGGGCTTGTTGCGCGCGTTCGTGCCGTATTTGCCGTCGCCCAGAAGCGGGCATCCGATCGAAGCCAGATGCGCGCGGATCTGGTGCGTGCGTCCGGTCAGCAGCTCGACCTCGAGCAGGCTCAGCCCCTTGAAACTGTCGAGCACACGGTAGCGCGTGCGGATCTCCTTGGCGTCCGGCGCCGCAGACTGCGACACGAACACCTTGTTCTTCGCCTCGTCCTTGCGCAGATAGCCGTGCAGCACGTCCTCGCATTTCGGCGGCGTGCCGTGGACGACGCACAGGTACATCTTGTGCAGCTGCCGCGTCTTGACGATCGCGTTGAGGATGCGCAGTGCTTCGGCGTTTTTGGCAGCCATCACGATGCCGCACGTGTTGCGGTCGATGCGGTTGACCAGCGACGGCGTGAACGACTGCTCGTTTTCGGGATCGTACTCGCCCTTTTCATAGAGATAGCGCTTGACGCGCGTGATCAGCGTGTCCGTATATTCCGTCTCGTCCGGATGCGACAGCAGGCCGACCTTTTTGTTGAGCAGCAGCAGGTTTTCGTCCTCATAAAGGACGTCGAGCGTTTTCGCCGCACGCAGGAAGTCGTACTGCGGACGGGGTTTCTCAAAAAACTCGTCGTTGATGTACAGCTCGAGCACGTCGCCCGCCTGCAGCCGGTCGGAGATCTGCGCGCGCCTGCCGTTGCGCTTGATGCGCTTTGTGCGGATATACTTATATAAAAGCGCCTGCGGCAGAGTCGGCAGCGATTTCGTCAGAAACTTGTCCAGCCGCTGGCCGGCGTCGTTCGGGCCGATCGTCAGCGTCTTCACTTCTGCTGCCTCGCATAGAACGCGTTATAGGACGCCGCCCACTTGCGCACGCTCTGCGGCGCCCAGACCTTGGGCTGCATCGCGCACAGCGCGGTCGCGGAGGCGATCTGGGAGGCGATGCGCACGATCTTGGTCAGCAGGATCTTGTCCGTGCACAGTTTCTTCGCGCGCTCGACGAACTCCTTCATCGACAGCTTGATCATAGACTGCAGGTTCGTCGTGTTGGCGGTGATCGTCACTTCTTTTTCCGTCAGGATGCCGCGCTCGAACAGGAAGTCCACCTCGGCGGGCTCCATCGTCAGACACGCGTTTTTCAGGCACGTCATCGCGGCATAGCCCGTTCCGAGCAGCTTGTAATAGCCCGTCTGGTATCTCCAGAGCGTCTCAGCTGTAAAGGCACAGGCCTTGTCGGCTACAACGGTCTCTGAGAGAATGTGCGACGCCTTGAGCGCGTTGGCAATACCGGAACCGATCAGCGGCACCGTCATGAACGCACTGTCGCCGATCGCAGCATAACCGTCCGCAACCAGCATGGACAGCGGCTGGCGCACGGGGATCTTGGCGAACTGTCCGCCGCGCACGACCGTGTCGCCGATGTGCGGGTCCGTCGCGCGCAGCTCGGCAACGACCTTGTCGGCCTCCTCCGTGCCGAACGGCTCGAAGCGCACGATCAGCACGTCCGCGAAATCCGGCTCCGTGGCGACCCACGCGACTTCCTTTCTGCCGCCGTGCAGCAGATACACTTCATAATTGTGCTTCGGCGTATAATCGCCGGTGCGCGCGTAGAAAGCGCGGTACACGTAGGCGACGTTGTTCTCGCCGACTTCCCGCTCCACGCCGCAGACGTCCGGCAGCGCGGTGCGCAGCGGGGAATCCAGACCGCACGCGTCGATCACAAGATCGGCGTACAGCTTTTCCTCTCCCGCGTATACGCCGCAGACGCGGCTGCCCAGAAGCAGCGGCGCGGTGACTTCGGTCTCAAAGCGGAACTTGACGCCGCAGCGTTTGGCGTGGGCGATCAGATGCGCGTAGATGTCGCTGCGTTCCATCTTGATCTCACGCTCATTGTCCGGCACGCGCTGCGTGAGCGCGACGCTCTTTGCGGGCGGGAAGAAGGTCATGTTGTCCTTGTAGGTGTACAGACTCTTCGACGGATAGGGCACGCCGGCCGCGATCAGCGCGTCGGGCGCAAAAATATCCGTCCAGTCATAGCCGAGCGCGTCCTCCGCTTTCTGCTCGAGGAGCGTGACGTCGTACCCCTTGCGTGCCAGATCCGCCGCAGCGGCAAGACCGCCGTGACCCGCACCGGCGACGAGGATCGTTTTACCCATGAAAGATCATCCTTTCTGTTTCTTGGAATTGATATGAAAAAGGCGTAGCCAGATTTCCGAAGGCAAAAGCGCGAGCAGGATCGCAGTGAACATGATCGCGCAGCCGAGCATTTCGCGCACGGACAGCGACTGATGCAGCAGCAGCCAGCCGAACAGCGCGGAGAAAACGGATTCGAGACACAGCAGCATCGACGCGAGCACGGGATCGGTGTGCTTCTGCCCGTAGAGCTGCAGCGTGAACGCGCCGGCGCTCGACATGACGCCGGCATACAGAAGCTCCGGCGCCGCCGAAAGGATCGACGGCATCGTCGGATGCTCGAAGAGGAACATGCACGCGAGCGACATCGCGCCCGCGACGGTAAACTGCACGCAGGAGAGCGAGATGACGTTGACGCGATCCGCGTAGTGATCGACGATCAGGATCTGCAGCGCGAAAAACAGCGAGCACGAAAGCGACAGCAGCTCGCCGCGTCCGAACGAGGCGAGCGAGCCCTTCTGCATGCACAGAAGGAAGTTGCCCAGCACCGCCAGCAGGACGCTGAAACCGATGCGCGGTCCGATCTTTTTGTGCAGAAAGACCACCCCGAGCACGGGAACGATCACCATGTACTGCGCGGTCAGAAAGCCGATCTTGCCCGTCGGCGTGTCGACGAACGCAAACTGCTGCAGATTGAATCCCGCGAACAGACACAGACCGCAGAGGATGCCCGCCTTCCAAAGCGTTTTGCGCGACGCGCGTTTTTCTTCGGCGGTCATCGGCGGCTTCTTCGAGAGCTTTTCGCTCACGATCGACGCCGGAAACAGCACCAGCACCGCCAGCACCATGCGCACGCCCGAGAACGTGAATTCCCGGATCGTGTCCATTGCGGTCGTCTGGAATACGAACGACAGTCCCCAGATCACCGCGGCAAGAAAACAGGGCAGCGCCCCTTTGAGCTGTTTGGTCATGGTCTGCGTTTACCGCCTTTTCTTTGATTGGGCCGCGGCGCTCTGCCGCGGTTTGGCGCCGGGTTGAATTTCGGCTTCACGAGGCACTTTTCGCCCGTGCCGATCAAATCGCGCCGGTCGGCGCGGATGAGCGCCTCGCGCACGAGATCGGCGTTCTGCGGACGGCTCCACTGCAGCAGCGCGCGCTGCAGCGCCTTTTCATGCGGATCGGTCGCCACGTAGACGGGCTTGCCCGTCAGCGGATTGATCCCGGTATAATACATCACCGTCGAAGCCGTGCCGGGCGTGGGATAAAAGTCCTGCACCTGCTCGGGTCGACACTTGTTTTTCTTGAGATACGCCGCCAGCGTCGCCGCGTCGCGCAGCGTGCTGCCGGGGTGGCTCGACATCAGATACGGCACGAGGTACTGCTCCTTGCCGAAGGATTTCGTCAGCTCGAAAAAGCGCGCGCGGAAACGGTCGTAGACGCCGACGTTCGGCTTGCCCATCAAGGACAGCACGTTGTCGCAGCAGTGCTCCGGCGCGACCTTGAGCTGGCCGCTGACGTGGTCGCGCACGAGCTTGCGGAAAAACGCCTCGTCCTTGTCATATACCAGATAATCGTACCGGATGCCGGAACGGATAAACACTTTTTTGACGCCGGGGACGCGCTCGACCTGCCGCAGCAGCTCGAGATATTCCCGATGATCGACGCGCAGATTCTTGCAGGGCGTCGGCGCAAGACATTTGCGGTTCGTGCACACGCCGTGCGTCAGCTGCTTGTCGCAGGCGGGATAGCGGAAGTTGGCGGTCGGACCGCCGACGTCGTGGATGAACCCCTTGAAGCCCGGCAGTCCGGTCAGGAGCTTCGCCTCGCGCACGACCGATTCGATACTGCGCGAGCGCACGCTGCGTCCCTGGTGAAACGCAAGCGCGCAGAAATTGCACCCGCCGAAGCAGCCGCGGTTGTGGGTGATCGAGAATTTGACCTCCTCGATCGCGGGCACGCCGCCCTGTTTCTGATAGATCGGATGATAGTCGCGCACAAACGGCAGATCGTACAGATCGTCGAGCTCCGCGCGCTCGAGCGGCGGCTGCGGCGGATTCTGCACGAGCACGCGATCGCCGTATTGTTCCGTGATCGCGCGTCCCGTCACGCTGTCCTGCTCGCGGTACTGCGCTGCGAACGCGCGCGCATACAGCCGCTTGTCGTGCCGCAGCTGGTCGTAATTCCAGCCGCCGACCGCCTCGAAGTGAAGCTTTTCGTCGCCCGACGCAAGATAGACCGTGCCGCGCACGTCGTGTATCCTGCCGATGGGCGCGCCCTTGTCCAGAAGCTGCGCGATGCGCAGGATCGACCGCTCGCCCATGCCGTAGCTCAACAGATCCGCGCCGGATTCCACGAGGATGCTCGGGCGCACCCGGTCGTCCCAATAATCATAATGTGCGAAGCGACGCAGCGACGCTTCCAGTCCGCCGATGACGATCGGCACGTCGCCGAACGCCTCGCGGATGCGCTTGCAGTAGACGATGACAGCGCGGTCGGGGCGCCTGCCCGGTTTGCCGCCGGGCGAATAGTAGTCCGTCGAACGCTTCTGCTTGGCGACGGTGTAATGCGCGACCATGGAGTCGATGTTGCCGCCCGTCACAAGAAAGCCCAGACGCGGACGGCCGAAGCGCTTGAAGTCCTCCGCGGAGTGATAGTCCGGCTGCGCGAGGATCGCCACGCGGTATCCCTCGCGCTCCAGAAGACGCGACAGCAGCGCCGCGCCGAACGACGGGTGATCGACGTACGCGTCGCCCGTCACGTAGACAAAATCGGGACGGTCCCACCCGCGCAGGGCGACCTCCTCGCGGGAGATCGGCAAAAACTCCGTATTCATACCGTCCCTCCGCCGCCTTCATTCGCAGGCGCATAAAGATGCACGGCGCACTCCGAAAGGCCGAGCACCAGCATAAAACAGCACAGCGGCTTCATGCCGTAGAACAGATCGTCCGTCATGCCGCAGGCGCAGAAGCCCGCGACAGAAGCGAGCAGCGTCACCGCAAGCCCGCGCGCCTTTCCGCCCTGTTTCGCCATGCGGATCAGACGGACGGCAAGCAGCAGGAGCATCCCGCAGAACAGCGCCGCACCGACGACGCCGTTTTCGAGCAGGATCTCCAGAAGGATGTTATGCGCGTGCGGCTGTTTGACGTGATACGTCTCGTGCAGCGCGCGCCGCACATTGTCGACGCCCGTGCCGTAGCCGAAAAGCCAATGTCCGCGCAGCATGTCGAAGCATGCGCGCCAGACCTCGGCGTGCGTATTGACGGAAATGTCCTCCGGATGCAGCAGCGTCAGCAGCCGCCGGAACACGCCGCCCGCCGCAACGGACAGCCCGGCAACGGCGACCGCGAGCGCGCACAGCAGCTTCCACGCCGCCCTGCGCCCGTAAAACAGCAGCACAGCGAACACGACGACCAGCGCAAGATACGGCCCGCGCGAATAGGAACAGGCGATCCCGCCGAGCGTCAGGCCCATGCAGAGAAGCGATATGAGCCGGCGCGCGCGGCTGTGGAAATAAAACACGCCGAAGGCGCACAGCGGCAGCATCATGCACAGGAACACCGCGAAGAAAACGGGGTTCGTAAACGTGCCGGCGGCACGGTCGCGGATGGCGATGAAATCCGTGCGCTGCAATAGAAACGCAAGCTTTTCCGGCCACAGGCGCACGGCGAACCGCGCAACGGCGCTGTCGAGCAGATGCCAGAACGGATTCAGACACGTTTTCAGCGGCTTGCGGATATAGGCGCCGTAATGGAACAGCACCATCTGCAGAATGCCGATCCCGCCCGCGACGCCGCCGGAGACTGCGCCGCAGAACAGCATCGCGTCCAGCTTCGGCGCGGTATCGACGGTACGGCGCGCACCGCGCCAGCCGAGGAAGAAAAAGCCCCATAGAAATACTGCCGCCAGTGCGGAAACGCGCGCGCCGGAGTACGCGACGCCGACGAGCACCCACGCGTAAAACGCGAGCGCGGCTTTTTCCGTCGGCGCAAACGGCATTCTCCCGCGGAGCGCTACGATCGCCGCCGCAAGACACAGTACGGGCAGCACGTATTCCGGCAGCAGCGCCGCCAGCGTAAAGACCGCCGCCGTCCACAGCCACCGACCGGGATTCTCTTTTAGAAACGCCCGCACCGTTCTCATAGATATACCTTTCCGTTTACCGAATTAACTTATTTATTATACATAATATCCGGCTCACTTGCAAGAGGTATTTCTCGTTTTTTGCGCCGTACAGGCTGCATTTGCGCGAAATCCGCATACCTTGAACTGCGGGCAATTATGACCGAATTATGAACTTTCTGAAAAAGTTGGATAAAAGACTTGATTTTTCCGGCAAAAGGGGCTACAATACGATTAGCACTCGGGGTTACGGAGTGCTAAACTTTTTGTATTCTATGTCATTGGAGGGAATAAATATGACACTCAAACCGTTAGCTGACCGCGTCGTCGTCAAGGCTGTCGAGGTCGAAGAAACCACCCAGAGCGGCATCATCCTTGCGCCTTCCGCACAGGAAAAGCCCCAGGTCGCGGAAATCGTGGCCGTCGGTCCCGGCGGCGTCGTGGACGGCAAAGAGATCGAAATGTACGTCAAGGTCGGCGACCGCGTCATCACCGGACAGTATTCCGGCACGAAGGTCAAGCTCAACAAAGAAGAATACACCATCGTTCGCCAGAGCGACATTCTCGCGATCGTGGAAGACTGAGGAGGAACTGAGTTATGGCAAAACAGATCATTTACGGCGAAGAAGCCAGAAAAGCATTGCAGGCAGGCATCGACAAGCTCGCCAATACCGTCAAGATCACGCTCGGCCCCAAGGGCAGAAACGTCGTGCTTGACAAGAAATACGGCGCCCCGCTCATCACGAACGACGGCGTGACCATCGCCAAGGACATCGAGCTTGAGGACGCGTTCGAGAACATGGGCGCGCAGCTCGTCAAGGAAGTCGCCACCAAGACCAACGACGTCGCCGGCGACGGCACCACGACCGCAACGCTGCTCGCGCAGGCGCTGGTGCGTGAAGGCATGAAGAACGTCGCCGCGGGCGCGAACCCGATGGCGGTCAAGAAGGGCATCGGCAAGGCGGTCGCCGCCGCTGTCGAAGCGCTCAAGAAGGACGCGAAGCCCGTGACGAGCTCCGCGGACATCGCCAGAGTCGCCACCATCTCCTCCGCAGACGAGGAGCTCGGCCAGATCATCGCCGACGCGATGGAAAAGGTCACGGCGGACGGCGTCATCACCGTTGAGGAATCCAAGATCGCCGTCACCGATTCCGACGTCGTGGAAGGCATGCAGTTCGACCGCGGCTATATCTCGCCCTACATGGTCACCGACACCGACAAGATGGAAGCGATCATCGACGACGCGCTGCTGCTGATCACCGACAAAAAGATCTCCAACATCCAGGAGATCCTGCCGCTGCTGGAGCAGATCCTCAAGGCCGGCAAGAAGCTCGTCATCATCGCCGAGGACGTGGAAGGCGAAGCGCTGTCCACCATCCTCGTCAACAAACTCAGAGGCACGTTCACCTGCGTCGCCGTCAAGGCGCCCGGCTTCGGCGACAGACGCAAGGAGATGCTGCAGGATATCGCCACGCTGACCGGCGGCGAAGTCATCACGTCCGACCTCGGTCTGGAGCTTGCCGACACGCAGATGTCCCAGCTCGGCCAGGCGCGTCAGGTCAAGATCTCCAAGGAGAACACGATCATCGTCGACGGCGCGGGCGACAAGGATGCGATCAAAGACCGCATCTCCCAGATCAAGGTTCAGATCGAAAACACCACGTCCGACTTCGACCGCGAGAAGCTGCAGGAGCGTCTGGCGAAGCTGTCCGGCGGTGTTGCCGTCATCCGCGTCGGCGCCGCAACCGAGACTGAAATGAAGGAAAAGAAGATGCGCATCGAGGACGCGCTTGCCGCTACGAAGGCAGCCGTCGAAGAGGGCTACGTCGCAGGCGGCGGCGTCGCGCTCGTCAACGCTATCCCCGCCGTGCGCGCGCTGCTCGACACGGATGACGCCGATGAAAAGACGGGCGTCAACATCGTTGTCAAGGCGCTCGAGGAACCGCTGCGCCAGATCGCCGCGAACGCCGGTCTGGAAGGCTCCGTCGTCCTCAACAACATCCTGTCCTCCGGCAAGACCGGCTACGGCTACAACTTCGCCAAGGACGAATACGTCGACATGGCGGAAGTCGGCATCATCGACCCGACGAAGGTCACGCGTTCCGCGCTGCAGAACGCCGCGTCCGTCGCGAGCATGGTTCTGACCACGGAAAGCCTCGTCGCCGACAAGCCCGATCCGCAGGCAGACGCCGCTGCGAACGCCGCGGCCATGGCAGCCGCACAGGGCGGCGGCATGTATTGATCCGCAAAACCGCATAACAAAACAGTCGCCGCAGACCTTTCGGTTTGCGGCGGCTTTTTTCGTTCCGTTATTCTGTTGTCACGTACGGCCGGAGCCGGTCGAGCGTCTTGGGGCCGATCCCCTTCACGCGCAGCAGGTCGTCGACCGAAGAAAAGCGGCCGTTTTCGCTGCGGTCGTCCGCGATGCGCTGCGCCAGCTCCTGCGTGATGCCTGCAAGACCCGCCAGCTCTGCGGCCGACGCCTCGTTGAGGTTGACGGCGTAGCGGCTGACCGACGTCGAAACCGCCGTCACCGGATCGGTCTGCGGGACGGTGACCGGATAGAGGTCGGGCACGCGGATCGTTTCGTACAGGATGCCCGCCGCGATCACCAGAAGTCCCACGCAGACGAGCATTTTCTCGCTTCGCGTCACAGGATCTCGATCCCGTTCTCTTTGCAGATGCGCAGCGTGTCCTGATCCCAGACCGAGACCTGCACCTCGCCGATATGCGCCTTTTCCAAAAGCAGCATGCACAGCCGCGACTGACCGATGCCGCCGCCGATGCTCAGGGGCAGTTCGCCCGCGAGCAGCGCCTTGTGGAACGGCAGCGCGCGACGCGCGTCACAGCCTGCCAGCGTCAGCTGCCGGTCGAGCGATTCGGGGCTGACGCGGATGCCCATAGAGGACACCTCGAACGCGCAGCCGAGCACGTCGTTGCGGAACAGGATATCGCCGTTGAGCTGCCAGTCATCGTAGTCCGGCGCACGCCCGTCGTGCTTTTCACCGGAGCGCAGCACGCCGCCGATCTGCATGAGGAACGTCGTCGGATGCGTTTTGACGTATTCGTTCTCGCGCTGCTTCGGCGTCAGATCGGGATACAGATCCTCCAACTCCTGCGTCGTGATGAAGCTGATCTCACGCGAAAGCGTGCCCTGCAGCGCCGGGAACAGTTCGTTGACGCGCTCCTTCGTGTCGCAGATCGCGTTCACGATCGCGGTCACCGTCGCGCGCAGATAGTCCTCGGTGCGGTCGCTCTCGCGGATCGTCTTTTCCCAGTCCCACTGATCCACGTACACCGAGTGCAGGTTGTCCAGCGTCTCGTCGCGACGGATCGCATTCATATCGGTATACAGTCCCTTGCCGACGTGGATGTCATACTTTTTGAGCGCCATACGCTTCCACTTCGCCAGCGAATGCACGACCTGCGCTTCGCCGCCCGTCTCCGGAATGTCGAAACCGACCGCACGCTCCACACCGTTCAGGTCGTCGTTGAGTCCGGATTCGCGCGTCACGAACAGCGGCGCGGATACCCGCATCAGATGCAGCTCCTCCGACAGACGCTGCTGGAAAAAGCGCCGCGTCTCCTCGATCGCCTTCTGCGTCTCGTACAGCGTCATCGCGCTTTTGTAGCCCTCGGGGATAAAGGTTCGGCTCATAACTCTCCTCCGCTCGTTTCATTTTTATTAAAATGTAGTTTACCATATCCGGCAAAAAATGTAAAGTATCCCGCAAAACTTTTCAGAATATACGCTATATTCACGATTTTATGAATATATATTCAGTTTTCTGTGCGCATTCGTTGTCGTTCTGCACAAGAAACGCGTCCGTTTCCTTTGTTTTTGTATAATTTTCATATAGTTTTCCATTTGCCGTTTTTCCTCTTGACAAATGAAAACACCGAATGTATAATTATGAAAAACTGAAGCAAGGAGATATTCACCATGAAACAGTACAAAAAAGTCGTTCTCGCCTATTCGGGCGGTCTGGATACATCCGTCATCATTCCGTGGCTGAAGGAAAACTACGGCTGCGAAGTGATCGCCGTTTCCGGCAACGTCGGTCAGGGCACCGAGCTGGACGGTCTGGAGGAGAAAGCGCTGGCGACCGGCGCGTCCAAGCTGTACATCGAGGATCTCAACAAGACGTTCGTCGAGGACTACATCTGGCCGTGCCTGAAGGCAGGCGCCAAGTACGAGGAGTATCTGCTCGGCACGTCCTTCGCGCGTCCCGCGATCGCCAAGCGCATCGTCGAGATCGCCAAGGCCGAGGGCGCCGACGCGATCTGCCACGGCTGCACCGGCAAGGGCAACGACCAGGTGCGTTTCGAGCTGACGATCAAGGCGTTCGCGCCCGAGATGGACATCATCGCCCCGTGGCGCACGTGGGAGTTCAAGAGCCGTGAGGACGAGATCGAGTACGCCGAGGCGCACAACATCCCGCTGAAGATCACGCGCGAGACGAACTATTCCAAGGACAAGAACCTGTGGCACCTCTCGCACGAGGGTCTCGATCTCGAAAACCCCGAGAACGAGCCGCAGTACGACAAGATCCTCGAAATGGGCGTCACCCCTGAAAAGGCGCCGGACGAGCCGACCTACATCACGATCTCCTTCGAGAAGGGCATCCCCACGAAGCTCAACGGCGAAGCAATCGACGGCGTGACGATGATCGAAAAGCTCAACGAGATCGGCGGCAAGAACGGCGTCGGCATCCTGGATATCGTCGAAAACCGTCTGGTCGGCATGAAGAGCCGCGGCGTGTACGAGACGCCCGGCGGCACGATCCTCTACAAGGCGCACGCCCTGCTCGAGAGCATCTGCCTCGACAAGGAGACCATGCACTTCAAGGCGATCGTCGCCCAGCGCATGGCCGAGACTGTCTACAACGGCCAGTGGTTCACCCCGCTGATGGAAGCACTCAAGGCGTTCGTCGACGAGACGCAGAAGACCGTCACCGGCGACGTCAAGCTCAAGCTCTACAAGGGCAACATCGTTCCCGCCGGCCTGTTCAGCGACTACTCCCTGTATGACGACGTGACCGCCTCCTTCGGTGAGGACGAGGATTACAACCAGGCCGACAGCGCCGGTTTCATCAACCTCTACGGTCTGCCGATCAAGATCAAGGCAATGCTTGACAGCCGCAGGGAAAACAAGTAAAATAGAATACTGCAAGCGTACGGGGGAGCTTGTAAGAGCTTCCCCGTTTTCGGTAAAACCACAGAAAGGACGCAGAAAAGCCATGAAACTTTGGGCGGGTCGGTTCCAGAAGGAGACCGACGACAGAGTCAACAGCTTCAACACTTCTCTCCCGTTCGACCGTCGCATGTATGCCCACGACATCGAGGGCAGCATGGCACACGCGAAAATGCTCGCCGCCAAGGGCATCATCGCAGCCGAGGACGCCGAGAAGATCCTCGCGGGGCTTGCCGGCATCCGCGCGGACATCGAGAGCGGCAAACTGACGACGGACAACGACGCCGAGGATATCCATATGTTCATCGAGGCGGAGCTGACCGCGCGCATCGGCGACGCGGGCAAGCGCCTGCACACCGCGCGCAGCCGCAACGATCAGGTTGCGGTCGACACACGGCTGTATCTGCGCGACGAGATCGACGCGCTGAACGCGCTGCTGCGCGAACTGTGTGAGACGCTGCTCTCGAAAGCCGAAGCGTACGCCGACGCGATCATGCCCGGCTACACGCATCTGCAGCGCGCGCAGCCGATCACCTTCGGCCACCATCTGATGGCGTACGTCAGCATGCTCCTGCGCGACGTCGACCGCATGAACGACTGCCGCCGCCGCATGAACGTCATGCCGCTCGGCAGCGGCGCGCTCGCCGGCACGACCTATCCCATCGACCGCCGGATGACCGCCGATCTGCTCGGCTTCGACGAGCCGTGCGCAAACAGTCTCGACGGCGTGTCCGACCGCGATTTCTGCATCGAGCTGGCATCGGCGATCTCGATCGTGATGATGCACCTGTCCCGCTTCTCCGAGGAGATCATCCTCTGGTGCAGCTGGGAGTTCCGCTTCATCGAGCTGGACGACGGCTTCACGACCGGATCGAGCATCATGCCGCAGAAGAAAAACGCCGACGTGACGGAGCTCATCCGCGGCAAGACCGGGCGCGTGTACGGCGATCTGATGACGCTGCTGACCATGATGAAGGGTCTGCCGCTGGCGTACAACAAGGATATGCAGGAGGACAAGGAAGCGATCTTCGACGCGGTCGACACGCTGCGCGAATGTCTCGTGACCTTCATCCCGATGCTCGACACCATGACCGTCAAGCGCGAGAATATGCGTATGGCCGCCGCGAAGGGATTCATCAACGCGACCGACCTCGCGGACTACCTGACCAAGAAGGGCATGCCGTTCCGCGACGCCTACAAGATCTCCGGCTCGCTCGTCGGCTGGTGCGTACAGAACGACACCGTGCTCGAAGCGATCCCGCTCGAAACGCTGCGGACGTACAGCAGTCTCTTCAACGCCGACGTCTACGACGCGATCGCGCTTGAAACGTGCGTGCGCACGCGCGTGTCCGAGGGCGGCCCGTCGCCCGAATCCGTCCTGCGTCAAATCGAAATTGCCAAAGAAAAACTGGAGGTACTCTTCTCATGAAACACTTTCTGAAACTGCTCGACCTCTCCCCTGCCGAGGTAAACGAACTGCTCGACATCGCGGCCGATCTGAAATACAAGCAGAAGCACGGCATCCCGCACAAGTATCTCGACGGCAAGGCCGTGGCACTCATCTTCCAGAAGGCGTCCACGCGCACGCGCACGTCGTTCGAGGTCGGCACGTACCAGCTCGGCGGCTACGGCGCGTTCCTCAACGCAAACGATATGCAGATCGCGCGCGGCGAAACGGTGCAGGACACCATCCGCGTCCTCTCGCGCTACTTCGACTGCGTGATGATCCGCACGTTCGAGCAGTCCTACGTCGAGGATCTGGCGAAGTACGGCTCCGTCCCGATCATCAACGGTCTGACGGATTTCTGTCATCCGACGCAGGTCATCGCCGATCTGCTGACCGTGCGTGAATACAAGGGCAAGACCGA
>CADAGA010000017.1:14407-27424 GCA_902787275.1 Oscillospiraceae bacterium
GTGCTCGATTTCGCCGCCGGCTACGGCGACAAGTTCACGCTCTGCTCCGACCCGCGCGAGGGCGCGGTCGACGCGGACGTGCTCGTGACGGACGTCTGGACGTCGATGGGGCAGGAAGCGGAAACGGCCAAGCGCAAGATCGCCTTCGACGGCTACCAGATCAACGAAGAGCTCATGAAGCTGGCGCATCCCGACGCGATGGTGCTGCACTGTCTGCCCGCGCACCGCGAGGAGGAGATCACCGCCGAAACGTTCGAGAAGCACGCCGCGGAGATCTTCGACGAGGCCGAAAACCGTCTGCACGCACATAAAGCGATCATGGTCGCCGTGATGGACGCGTATCCGAAGAAATAAGCACACAGAGAAAGCGGTTCATGGAATCCCATGAACCGCTTTTTGTTTTTCTGCGTTTATTCGTTTTCCCTGAACACCTTTTCCGCGATCCGCGCCGCTTCCGAAGCGTCCTTCGCGTAGAAGTCCGCGCCGATGCGGTCCGCGTCCGACTGTGTGAGCACCGCGCCGCCGACCATCACGCGGCAGTCCGTCTCGCGCCGCAGCACCTCGATGGTTTTCTGCATGCTCGGCACGGTCGTCGTCATCAGCGCGCTGAGTCCGACCAGCCGGATGTGCTCCTTTTTCGCTTCGTTCAGGATCACCTCGGGCGGCACGTCCTTGCCGAGGTCGATCACGTCATAGCCGTAGTTTTCCAGCAGCATCCGCACGATATTCTTGCCGATGTCGTGGATGTCGCCCTGCACCGTTGCGAGCAGGATCTTTTCACCCTGCGTGTGTCCCGCCGCATTTCCGGCTGCCAGCTCGTCAAAGCCCTCTTTCGCTGCCGACGCCGACGCGATCAGCTGCGGCAGGAAGAAAACGCCCTTCTCGAACTTCTCGCCCACTTCGTCCAGCGCGGGGATCAGATGCCCGCCGATCACTTCCAGCGGCGAGATCGTCCCGAGCAGCTCGCGCACCTTTTCACGCACGCCGCCCTTCTGTCCGTTCAGGATCAGCGTGCGCAGATCGGCGTCGTCTGCGGCCTTTTCGACCTTCGGCGCGTCGGCATGCGACGCGATATACGCCGCCGCTTCCCTGTCCTCGCCGTGCAGCACGCGGAACGCGTCCACGGTGTCCATATACGCCTTCGACAGCGGGTTCAGGATCGGCAGATCGAGCCCCGCGCCGAGCGCCGCCGCAAGAAACGTGCGGTTGAGCAGCTCGCGCGCCGGCAGTCCGAACGAGACGTTGCTCACGCCGAGCACCGTCTTGCAGCCGAGCTGCGTCTTGACCATCTCCACCGCGCGGACGGTCTGCATGACCATATCCTGATTCGTCGACGCCGTGAGCACGAGACAGTCGATGAAAATATCCTTCTTCGGCACGCCCATGGACAGGGCCGTGTCGACAATTTTTTTTGCGATCGCAAAGCGGCCCTCCGCCGTTTCGGGGATGCCGTTTTCGTCGAGCGTCAGTCCGACGACCGCCGCACCGTATTTGCGCACGATCGGCAGCACTGCCGCCATATTCTCCGCCTTGCCGTTGACGGAATTGATGATGGGCTTGCCGCGGTAACGCCTTGCCGCGCGCTCGACCGCCTGCGGGTCGGCAGAGTCGATCTGCAGCGGCAGATCGGTCACGAGCTGGATCTGGTCCACCATGTGCGAGAGCACCGCCGCCTCGTCGATATCCGGCAGCCCCGCGTTCACGTCGAGAACGTCCGCGCCCGCCGCGTCCTGCGAGAGCGCCTCACTTGTCACGTAATCGTAATCCCCGTCGCGCAGCGCCTGCTTGAGCTTTTTCTTTCCGGTCGGATTGATGCGCTCGCCGATCACCGTCGTACGGCCGTCGAGCACGACGCACTTCGACGCGCTCGTTACGGCAGAGCCGCCGAACGGCGTGCGGCAGGCGGGTCTGCGCGCGTCCGTTTCGCGCCGCAGCAGGCGGATATAGTCCGGCGACGTGCCGCAGCAGCCGCCGACGACCGTCACGCCCATATCGAGCATTTTTCCGACGGACGAAGCAAAATCCTCCGCCGTCACGTCATAGACCGTTTTGCCGTCCCGCATTGCCGGCAGACCGGCGTTCGGCTGCACGAACACGGGCACGGAGGAATAGTTCAATACCGTTTCGACGATCGGCAGGAGCTTGTCCGGACCGAGCGAGCAGTTGACGCCGACCGCGTCCGCGCCGAGTGAAGACAGCGTGACGGCGGCGGCAGCCGCGCCCGCGCCGAGGAACGTGCGGCCGGTCGCCTCGAACGACATCGATACGAATACCGGCTTGTCCGTCACTTCCCTCGCGGCGATCAGCGCAGCTTTCGCTTCGAGCAGATCGGTCATCGTTTCGATCAGCACGAGATCTGCGCCCGCTTCGACGCCGAGCGAGATCTGTTCACGGAACGCGTCGATCGCTTCCTCGACCGTGCACGCGCCGAACGGTTGCAGCAGCGCGCCCGTCGGTCCGACGTCGAGCGCAACGTATTTCGCGCCGCTGCGTTTGGCGGTCTGCACCGCGCTTTCGATCACGGTCCGCAGGGGATGCGCGCCGTGATACTTCAGCCGATTCGCGCCGAACGTATTCGTCGAGATGACGTCGGCGCCCGCCTGCACGTACGCGCGGTGTACCGCGAGCACGGCGTCGGGGTTCGTCACGCTCAGCGTTTCGGGCGCTTTCCCCGCAGGCAGCACGTCCTGCAGCATCGTGCCCATCGCGCCGTCGAGCACCAGAAAGGCATTTTTAAAATCCATCATGTCAAAAATCTCCGGTCAGTTCAGCAAGATACGGCCGATGGTCGGAAACGACGACGGCCGGTATATCGGCGGTCAGCACCGTATAATCGGCGCTCGTGAAAATATAGTCGATCTTTATGCGCGGAGCGTCCGACGGAAAGCTCATCGTCCCCGCCGGCAGAAACGCGTCGACGTCCTGCATCTTTTCGCGGATCGGTGCGAGCACCGGTGCGTCGGGCGTCACGTTGAAGTCGCCCGTCAGGATGCAGCGTTCCGGCTCCAGAAGCGGCAGCACCGTCCCGAGCGCGTTCTCCTGCTCGTCCGTGTTGAGACCGAAGTGCGTCACCAGAACGGTATGCCCCGCGATCCTCGCGCGCAGCACGGCACGCGGCTCGTAGTATTCCGGCCCGCTGCGCACCGCAGGGTACGGGATCGGGATCGTTTCGACCCGTTCGATCGGAAAGCGCGAAACGACCGCGTTGCCGAAAGGCTCCGTACCGTCGTCGAGGAACGCCTCGGAAAAAGCCCAGTCCCAGCCGAGCCGCGTCGCCGGCTCCGCCGCCTGTTCGCCGCACTTCGCCGCCCCGCCGTAGACCTCGTTCAGACCGACGATATCCGCGTTTTTTTCGCGGACGACCGCCGCGAACGCGTCATAGTCGATCTCTCCCGTGCGCACGTTCTCAAAGTGCAGCACGTTGTAGCTCATCACGCGCAGCACGCTCATCGCAGTCCCGCCAGGATGTCCGTCGCGATCTGCGGACGGTTCATCGTGTAGATGTGGATGCCGTCGGCGCCGTGTGCCATGAGGTCGCGGATCTGCCGCACGGCGTATTCGATGCCTGCCTCGCGCAGGGAATCGGGATCGTTTTCGTAACGGTACAGGATGCGGATGATGTCCGACGGCAGCGACGCGCCGCAGGTGAAGATCATCCGCTCGATCTGCGCCTTGCTGAGGATCGGCATGACGCCGGGCGTTACGGGGATCGTGACGCCGATCCCGCGCGCCTTCTCCATAAAGCGGTAGAAGCAGTCGTTGTCGAAGAACAGCTGCGTGACGAGAAACGACGCGCCCGCCTCCTGCTTTTCGTACAGATGCCGCAGATCCTGCGCAGGGTCGGAACACTCGATGTGTCCCTCGGGATAGCACGCGCCGCCCATGCAGAAGCCCTCCGGCTGCAGGTGGCGCATCAGCTGCGAGGCGTAGCGGAACACGCGCGCCGTCGAGCCGGGGATCACGTCGCCGCGCAGCGCCAGCACGTTTTCGACGCCCGCGTCGTGCAGCCTTTGCACGTCCTCGCGCAGCATCTGCGCGTCCGAGTTGATGCACGTCAGATGCGCGCACGACTCAATGCCGTATTCCTTCCGGATGGCGCCCGCAAGCGCCGCCGTGCGTTCGCGCCCGCCGGAACCGCCCGCCGAACACGTCACGCTGATGTAGTCCGGCGACAGCTTCGAGAGCGCCGCGAGCGTCGCATGGAACGACTCCGTCGACAGCTCGCCCTTCGGCGGAAAAATCTCAAAGGAAATCGGTTTTTTTGCGCGGAAAATATCTGCGATTTTCATTGTATTTCATCCTTTCCGGATCGTTCTCGTTTCGGATAGCCGACCGCCGCGGTCAGACAGAGCACCTCGCGCGCGCCGCGGATGCGCAGCATCTTGGCGCATTCGGTCAGCGTCGCGCCCGTCGTGCGCAGATCGTCGCACAAAAGGATGCGCCTGCCCTCGATCGACTTCGGGTCGATCACCTCGAACACGCCGAAAACGTTTCCGCTGCGGCGGCGGTGATCGAGCGTGCGCTGGCGGCGCGTTTCATAGAGCTTTTCGAGCGTCGGCACGCACGGAAGCAGCAGCGCCTTCGCCGCAGAGGCAGCCAGCAGCTCGCTTTGGTTGTAGCGCCGGTCGCGCTTCTCCCGACGCGTCATCGGCACGAACGTCACCACGTCGAACCGCACGCCCGCGTATGCCTGACGCGCAAAGGACGCCATCTCCCGTCCGAGCGCTTCGGCGATCTCCGGCTCCGCATGAAACTTCAGCCTGCGGATCCCCTCGCGCACGCAGCCCTCGTAATAGAAGGGCGACGCGAACGCGGCGGCAAAACGGCTGCGGTGCTTGTCGCACGCACAGTCCTTCCTGCCGCAGCCGCAGTACGGACAAATCGGCATCGGCACGCGGTGCGCCGACGCTTTGCAGGCGGAACAGATCTCCTGCGTCGGCGCGACGACTTTTCCGCAGAGCGCACAGCGGCGCGGGTAGAATACGTAGCGCACGCGGCGCAGCAGTTCAAAAGCCTGTTCCGTCATCTTCGGTCAAAAAGGTGCACAGCGCCGAATAGCGGCGCGTTTTTTTATCGTTTTCAGTCATCTCGCGCACGGTCCCGGCGCTGCCGACGAGGATCAGCAGCTGCTTGGCGCGCGTGACCGCCGTGTAAAGGAGATTGCGGTACATCAGCTGCGGCACGACGCCCGCGACCGGCACGATCACCGCCGGGAATTCGCTGCCCTGGCTTTTATGGACCGTGACGGCGTATGCCAGCTCGAGATCCTGCGCGTCCTCCGTGCCGTAGACGGCAGTCCTGCCGTCGAACACGACCTCCAGCTCACCCGTCCCGAGGTCGATCCCCGTCAGGACGCCGATGTCACCGTTGAAGACGCCGACGCCCTCTTCGGCACCGCGCGTCCAGAGAATGTCGTAGTTGTTTCTGATCTGCATGACCTTGTCGCCCACGCGCAGCACGCTGCCCTTGACCGTGATCTCGTTTTTGCGCTCCGAGGGCGGATTGAGGATCGCCTGCAGCTGCCGGTTGAGCTGTACCGAGCCGGTCTGCCCCTTGCGGGACGGACACAGCACCTGGATGTCCTCGGTCGGGGAATAGTCGTACGCCCGCGGCAGACGCTCGGCATAGAGATCGCACACGGTCGATACGGTCGCGTGCGCGTTGCGTTCGAGAAAAAAGAAGTCCTTCGTTTTGCAGGCAAGCTCCGGCATCTCGCCGCGGACGATGCGGTGCGCGTTCGTCACGATCAGGCTTTCCTGCGCCTGGCGGAACACCTCCGTCAGCGTCACGACCGGCAGCATGCCGGACGCGATCAGATCGTGCAGCACGTTGCCCGCGCCGACGGGCGGAAGCTGGTCGGAATCGCCCACCATCACCAGACGGCAGCCGAGCGGCAGCGCCTTCAGAAGGCTCGAAAACAGATAGACGTCCACCATCGACAGCTCGTCCACGATCAGAGCGGACGCGTCGATGGGATTGCGTTCGTTGCGTTGAAAGCGCGGGTGGTCGCTCTCGTCCCACTCCACCTCCAAAAGGCGGTGCAGCGTTTTGGCGTCGCGCCCCGTCACCTCGCTCATGCGCTTGGCGGCACGTCCCGTC
The DNA here is from genome assembly GCA_902787275.1 of Oscillospiraceae bacterium. Lineage (GTDB taxonomy): Bacteria > Bacillota > Clostridia > Oscillospirales > Acutalibacteraceae > UBA1425. The sequence continues at coordinate 20,507 of CADAGA010000017.1, forward strand.
GGCGCGGCGAGCGCGACGTCGAGACCCTGCTCCTCGTAAAGCCGCAGGATGCCGCGCAGCGCGGTCGTCTTGCCCGTGCCGGGTCCGCCGGTCAGGATCAGAAGTCCCTGCTCGGCAGCGATGCGTATCGCCTCGCGCTGCCGGTCGGCGTAGACGACGCCTTCCTTTTGCTCGGCGATACGGATCTCCTCCGGCAGCGTACTGCGCCGCGCAGGGGGAAAGCGCAGCTTCATTTTGATATGATCAGCGGCGCTGCGCTCCGCCTCGTACACACGGGGCAGGAACACGAACGCCGTATCGTTCCACGTTTTCTCGACGAGCCGTCCGCAGGAAACCAGCTCGTTCATCGCTTCCTCGAGCACGTCGCGCGACGCGCCCAGAAGCTCGGCACACGGCGCGAACAGCTTTTCGCGCGGCAGGCACGTGTGGCCGTTGCGCAGATTGTGGCGCACGGCGTGGACGATCCCCGCCATCGCACGCAGCTTCTCGTCCGGCTCGTCCTGCATGGCGCGCGCGATCGTGTCGGCGCGCTCGAAGGAAATGCCGATCCCCTCGTCGCACAGACAGTACGGGTCGCGCCGCACCTGCTCGACAGCGCTCGACTGGTACGCGCGGAACACGCGGATGCACTCGGACGCGGTCATGCCGAACCGCTCGAGCGCGATCATCACCTCGCGCACGGCGAACTGCTCCTTGAAGCGCTGGCAGATCTCCATCGCCTTGGCAGGCGAAATGCCCTTGATGCGCGCAAGGCGCTCGGGCGAGCTCTCAAGCACGTCGAACGCTTCCTCGCCGAACGTCTCCACGATCTTCAGCGCCGTCGCGGGTCCCACGCCCTTGATCGCGCCGGAGGACAGATAGTGCAGCAAATCCGCCGCCGTCGACGGCATTTTGCGCTCGCACAGCTCGGCGCGGAACTGCCTGCCGAACGACGCGTGCATATCCCACCGTCCCAGAAGGCGCAGCTCTTCGCCCGGCGCAACGAGGGGCAGAATGCCCACGACGGTCTCCAGCTCGCCCTGCGCGTTCAGCTCGAGCACCGTAAAGCCGTTCTCCTCATTGCGGAAGGTCACGCTCTCCACGCTGCCGCGCAGCTCCGTTTTTTCTTCGGGATATGCCATTTATCGTTCCTCTTGTATCTTCTTCAAAACGCACGCCAGTTCGTCCGGCGTGCAGAAATAAACGTTTTTCATCGTGCGGCAGAACCGCGCGATCTCGTCCGCGGACGGCTCGGGAAGCCCCGCGTCCAGCGCGATCACGGCGCTCTTCCCGCCCGGATGCGTCCACTGCAGCCGCAGATGCGCCGCATACACTTTGTCCGCCGCGTCGGATGCGCGGGAAAGCGGCAGGATCACCGCGAAGCCGTCGCCTTTTTTCACGCGAAGCAGCCGCAGCATCAGACAGTAGCCGATCGCCGCGACGCCCAGAAAGTTGACGATCAGCAGCAGCGCGCCGCAGATCGTGTTTGCCGTCTGCATCGTATCACCCGATACCAGACTATGCGTATGCGGGAACGAGCGTTACTGCGCGTTGATCGCTTTCTCGAACAGTGGCAGAAGTCCCCAGTTGTCCGGCGTGTGCGGCGGCAGCTGATACAGGCAGTGTCCCGGAAATTCGTTGCCCTCGACCAGCACGGGACCGTCCGGCGTCACCGCCAGATCCCAGCCGACGTAGCCGATCTGCGGCACGACTTCGGCCGCTTTCTTCGCCAGCGCCACGCATTCCTGCCACATCGGGATGGGATAGCCGACGAACGGCACGCCCGTGATCGGATGCGTTTCGTAGGTGTTGCCATGCTGGTCGACGCAGACGTACTGCAGCTTTCCCGCCTGCGTGTCAATGCGCGTCATCACGCCGCCGTGCAGGAAATTGTCGACGCGGTCGCCGTTGCCGATGCGGCAGATCGCCAGCACCAGCGTGACGGTTTTGCCGTTGTTGATCGTCACCATGCGCAGCGTATTGATGCTGCCGGGGTACAGCGCCGCCATGTCGGGATGCTGAACGATCACGTCCTCGACCACACCCGCGCCGATGCTCTGGATATAGCCGTAAAGCGCCGCCATATCCGCAAAGTCCGCGACGCGCAGGATCTCCACGCCCTTGCCGCACATGCCGTCGCGCGGCTTGGCGACGATCTCGCTCTTGCCCTCGCAAAAGGCGGCGAGCTTGTCCGTCTCGGCCTTCGCGTCATAATCGGGCTCGTCCGGGCGCGGAATGCGCATCCAATCCCGTCCGAGATACGCCGAAAACAGCGCGTTGAACTCGTCCTTGTTCTCAAAAATATGGCGGTAGCCCGCGTCGTTGAGACGCGACACGAGCCGGTCGTTGACGCCGCGCGTGACGTACGTTTTGCGCTGTGCGGCGTTCGCCCGATCCATCTGAAAGAGCGAATAGTCCGTGTAGCCCGCCTGATAGCGCCAGCCGCACCAGACCATGTCGAGCATGATGAACGCCTTCGGCTTGCCGCAGCGCGCGGACGCTTCTGCCGCGAGCCGGCCCATGCTGCCGAAATCCATCCTGCGCAGCCGTGCCAGAACGTACTTGATCTTTCCCATTGTCGTTTCCCCTGCTGATTCAAGAGTTAAAGGATGAGCAGACCTGTAAGCCGGGTTCTGTCGTTTAAGACGATCATCTTTCTACGCCGTCCGTTGCCGAACGGCTCTCGCCATCCGTCGGGGAACTGCGCCGAGCAAGCGTCTGCCCCTGTCGATGTTGCTCCGGATAGGGTTTACAGGGCCGCACGGTCTCCCGTGCGCCGGTGAGCTCTTACCTCGCCTTTCCACCCTTACCTGCGAATGCAGGCGGTATATCTCTGTTGCACTTTCCCTAAGGTCACCCTCGGCGGCCGTTAGCCGTTATCCTGCTCTGCGGAGCCCGGACTTTCCTCACGCACGGCATGCCGTGCCCGCGACCGTCCGGTCTGCTCATCCTTTCTATTTTATAGGATTTCACGCAAGTTGTCAAATGCTGCGGGAAACTTTTTGGAAGAATCGCTATTTTTTTGAAAAAACTGCCGTTTTTCACTTGTACTGCACGAAAAAAAAGAGTAAAATGGTATTTGTATTTTTATATCTTGATTTAAAAGGACTTTTTTATGACAGTGCGTATCCTCCAGCGCGGGTTCAACTTTTCCCAGGACGGTCCCGGAAACCGGCTGGTCTATCACCTGCAGGGCTGCACGATGCGCTGTCCGTGGTGCTCGAACCCGGAGAGCATCGCGCCGAAAGGCTGCATCCTCGCGCTCGGCGAAGAAGCCGACCGCCTGTGCCCCTTCGGAGCGGTGCGCGGCGGCATGCCGGACGCCGAAAGATGCGCCGCGTGTGAAAAGCCGTGTCTTGCGGCGCACAGCCGCTCTCTGCGCATGAGCTGCACCGAGGAAGATACAGACGACGTGCTGCGCGAGATCGACCGCAGCAAAATGCTGTTCTTCGACGGCGGCGGCGTCACGTTCACCGGCGGCGAGGCGACGCTGCAGTGGGACGCGCTGGAAACGCTGCTGACCGCGCTGCACGAAAAGGGCGTGCACACCGCGCTCGAAACGAACGGCAGCCATCCGCGCCTGCCGGAGCTGTTCGACCGGATCGACTGGCTGATCCTCGACTGCAAGCATCCCGACGACGAAACGCACCGCCGCGTGATCGGCGCATCCAACCGCCAGACGCTGCGGAACCTGCGCGCTGCCGCCGAAATGCGCGCGCAGCTTCTGGTGCGCATCCCGCTCGTCGGCGGATTCAACGACAGCGAGCAGGACGCGGAGCGCTTCGCCGAAGCGCTGTCCTGTCTGCGCGACGGACACGACGTCGAAGTCCTGCGCTACCACGAGTACGGCAGGGACAAGTGGAAGCAGTGCGGCATGGAATACACCGTGCGCGACGCGTTCGTATCCGACGAAACGTACCGGCAGTTCTGCAGCATCCTTCAGCAGAGCGGTCTGCACCTGATTCACACGTAAAGGAGAGACTTCCATGATCTATACCGCAAAGCAAACGTCCGACATGGCAAAAAAGCTGTTCAAAGAGGAGCGCGCCATTCCGCGCCTCGACGGCTGGTTCCTCGCGCGGGAAACCGCCCGCCGTTCGGACGAGGCGCATCCCGGCGTGTCCGAGGAAATGCAGGCCGCGTATGCGCTCTCGGCGATCGTGCGCGATCTGCCGATCTCGCTGTCGGACAACGCCGTGTTCGCCGGCACCCAGCGCGACGCGTTCGCGCGCACCTATGCGCTCATCAATCCGACGTTCCGCGTCGAGACGTTCTCCGGCTACTGCGATCCGACGGCGATCTTCGACGACATTGAGGAAAACGAAACCTTCACCAAGGAGCGCATCGACTCCCTGCGAAACTACACCAAGCAGGGCGATTACGTGCGCGCGCTGACAAAGGTCTACGAAGAAAACGAGGACTGCACCGCCGAGGTCGCATTCTTCATCGAACAGGTGACGGGGCATCTGATCCCCGATTTCCGCCCCGCGCTGCGGCTTGGCGTGCGCGCGATCGCGGATAGCATCCGCACGCGCATGAAAACCGAAACGGACGCGGAAAAGCTCGACACGTTCCAAGCGATCCTTCTGTCGCTCGACGCGGCGGTCATGCTCGCGAGCCGGTACGCCGATCTCGCCGCGGCGCAGGCAAAGACCGCTTCGCCCGAGCGCAAGGCGCATCTCGCGCTTCTGGAAAAGACGCTGCGTAAAGTCCCGGCCGAAGGGGCGGACGATCTGTTTGAAGCGATGCAGAGCTATCTGCTGCTGTGGCAGTGCATGTGCCTTGAACAGGCGCCGAATCCCTTCGCGTTTTCCGTCGGCAACGCCGACCGCATCTTCGAGCCGTACCGCAAAAAATGCGGCGCGACGCGCGAAGAAACGACCGCGCTGTTCGAGCATTTTCTCGTGTTCTACAACGTCGGCGACCGCAGCTGGGCGATCAGCCAGAACGTACTGCTCGGCGGACGCGACGCGGACGGGAACGACCTGACGAACGAAACGACCTACGCGATTCTGGACGCGTATTACGATATGAATCTCCCGCAGCCGATCCTGTCGGTGAAGCTGCATCAGAACACGCCCGACGCGCTCTACCGCGCGATGGGACGGTTCTTCTTCACGCCCGGGTGTCTGACGCCCTCGTTCTTCAACGACGATTCCGTCTTTGCAGCGCTCGCGAAGAACGGCGTCGCGCGCGAGGATCTGCCCGACTATTCCGTCGCGGGCTGTCAGGAACCGCTCATCATGGGCAGGGACAACGCCAACACCACCAACAGCTGGTTCAACCTGCCGAAGGTGCTGGAGCTGACGCTGAACGGCGGCAATTCGCTCATCACGGGCAAAAAGATCGGCACGGTCTGTCAGCAGACGGACGCGCTGACGACACTGCAGAACGTCCGTGAGAACTTCTACAAAAACGCGGCGTACTACGCAAGCCGCATGACGAAGGCTGCCAACGGCGCCAGCGTCGCGCTGTCGCATCTGCGCGTGCCGTTCCTGTCCGCGTTCCTCGGCGGCGCCGAGAGCGGCATCGACGCGCGCCATCCGACGCGCCAGGGCACGAAATACAACGGCAGCGGCTGTCTGATCCACGGTTTGTCCGTCGTGGCGGATTCGTTCGTCGCGATCGACCGTCTCGTCGCCGAGCGTCCGCAGGACGCCGGCAAACTGCTCGACGCGCTGCGCTGCAATTTTGAGGGGTACGAGGAGCTGCGCGGCTATCTCGCCGCGTGCCCGAAATTCGGCAACAACCTCGACGAGCCGGACGACGAAGCCGTGGAGATCGCGAACCGCATCTCGGATCTGATCGCTTCGCAGAAAAACTATCTCGGCAATCCCTTCCGCCCCGACTGGAGCAGCCCGTCGACGCATCTGCTGTACGGCTACTGGGTCGGCGCGACGCCCGACGGCCGCCTTGCGCGCGAGCAGATCAACTACGGCGTCGATCCGCTCTTCGGAGAAGCGGGCAACGGTCTGGGTATGCGCGTGCTGTCGGCGATGAAGCTGCCTTACGTCAAATTCAACGGCGGCTACGCCTCCCACTTCGGCATCGACCCGAAGTTTTTCCGCGGCGCGGATTACGAAGAAAAGGGCATGGAATTCAAAAAGCGCGTCATGGAGCCGCTGTTCTTCAATCCGCAGAACGACCGCCTGTTGCCGTTTTACCTCTACGTCAACGTCACCACGCCCGAAACGCTGCGCAAGGTGCTCGCCGAGCCCGAAAAATACGCGCCGAGCGGCGTCTATATCATGCGCATCCACGGCACGTTCGTCAATTTCCTCGACCTGTCGCCCGCGATCCAGCAGGACATCATCCGCCGTCTGGATCTCGGCTCGACCGCACTTTGCTGACGGAGGACGGCTATGTACGTATTAGGACTGGACATCGGCACCACGACGATCTGCGCCGTCGTGACCGGCAGCGATTCCGGCGCGATCCTCAAAAGCGTCACGCTGCCGAACGATACCGCGATCGACGGCCTTCCCTATGAAAAGCTGCAGAGTCCCATGCAGATCCTGCGCAAGTGCCGCACCCTCGCTGCCGAGCTGTGCGAAAGCTATCCGATCGGCGCGATCGGCGTGACGGGACAAATGCACGGCATTCTGTACTACGACAAAAACGGCAACTCCGTCAGCCCCCTGTACATCTGGCAGGACGAGAGCGGCAACGAGAAAACGGCGGACGGCGCAACGTATGCCGAGCGTCTGTCCGCGCTGACGGGTTACAGGATGGCGACCGGCTTCGGCGGCTGCACGTATTACGTCCATGCCGCGACCGGACACGTTCCGGCGGGCGCGGTAGGTTTCTGCACCATCCACGATTTCGTCGCGATGCACCTGGCGGGACGCAAGCGTCCCCTCTCGCACGTCAGCGACGCGGCAAGTCTCGGTCTGTTCGACCTGCAGACGCTCGCGTTCGACTGCGACGCGATCCGGAACG
>CADAGA010000018.1 GCA_902787275.1 Oscillospiraceae bacterium
TATTCGTCCTTTTCGGAAAGCGCCTCGTTCGGTTCGCCGTACACGTCCTTGGCCAGATTGAATACCGCCCATGCTTTCGGCCATCCGGCATAGAAGGCGACGTGCGTGATCGCGGCCGCCATCTCTTTGCGGCTGACGCCGTGCAGCTTGGCATTCTCAATGTGGTAACGCAGGCTGCTGTCCGTGATGCCCTGCGCCATCAGCGCGACCACGGTCAGCAGGCAGCGCGTCCGGAGATCCAGATCGGCGTTGTTCCAGTTCTCGCCGAAAAGCACGTCGTCATTGAAGTGCGCGAACTCCGGCGCAAAATCACCGAGCGCTTTTCTTCCTGCGGTTTGTACGATTTTTTCTTTCATTCTTTATCCCTTCTGTTCCCTTTTTGTCAGCCAACGGACGTTGGAGTTTGGTTCTTTTGTATTCGTTTTTTGTGCAGCGCGCGGATCAGGCGCACCGTGTTCGCGCCGAGGAACGCAAAGAAGCATTCTATTGCGATATTTTCAAGGAATACCTGCGCCGCCGCTTTTTCGTAATCAAAAAACGCGAAATGCGTGCGAAAAAGCATATAGTCCGGAATGCCGCTGCGGATAAACAGCCACAGTCCGGCGGCTGACGCAGCCGTGAACGCTGCCGCGCAGACGATCTTTGCGGTTTTGTTCGGCTTGACCTTTGCCGTGATCGCCGGCAGATGCAGACCGAGATGGAACCCCATCAGGGCAAACGACCAGTACGACAGCGCGAGATGCGTCGTCCGCGCAAAGGCCGTATCCGCCATACCGTACAGAAACGGCACGGCGTGCGCGCTCATGCTCATTCCGCAGAAGGCGGTCAGCGCGATACAGGCGAGAAGCAGCGTATTGACGGCCGTCGAGACGATCCGGTAAGCGCCGTACTTTCCCTTGCGCATCGCACCGTACCACTTGCGGTTCAGGATATGGTGAACGATCAAAAGAAGCGTCATGCCGATCCCGATCCACTCGTGCAGCGCCTCGCCCGTGACCTGATAGGCCATCAGACAGAGCAAGGCGAGCAGCATTCCGGCGTCGACGATATACCTAACGGTTTGCCTCGCTTTCATATCACAGTACGCTGTCGATCCAGTTTTGCAGCTCGGCGTCGGACACGCGGTTCAGCAGCTTCCCGCTTTCCCAGTTGCCGGAGCCGGCGCGGTCGGAAAGATTCTCGTCGCTAGAACGGGATGCAGGTGATGCCGTCAAAATCGGTTTTCTCCACGAAGGTATCGAGGATGCGCGGCTCCTCGCCCCACCAGATCGGATAGCCGATAAAGACGGTTTTGTACCCGTCAAGCGACAGCTCCGGACTCCCGATCTGCGGGCGGGCGGATTTGTCGTTCTGTTCGATCGTCGTGCGGCTGCTGCGGTCCGTCCAGTCAAGGTCTGCGGCGGTATATTCCTGCGCAGCCTTGATCTCATAGAGATCCGCACCGGTATATGCGGCGATCCGCTCGGCTACGGCTTTGGTCGTGCCGGTGGCCGAGAACACGACGACCAGAACGTCCTTCCGGCTCTCTGACGGAACGGACGTTTCCGCAGAAATCGATTCGGTTCCTTCGGAAGCCGCAGCCGTTTCCTTCGGCGCAGGCGTCTGTCCGCATGCTGCAAAGAGTGCCGCGATGAAAACAATGATGAAAACTGCTGAAACGATTCTTTTCATATTCCGTCCTTTCAAAACCGTTTCGCCCACTTCTTCAGTTCATCCGCGGAAGCGCAAGCAGAGAATCTTTTGCCGTCATACACCTTTGCGCCGGGCGACAGCGCCTGCATATTCTTTGCCGCATCGCCGAGTCCGCTGCCGCCGGACGTGCAGAACGGCACGACCGTCTTGCCGGTGAAGTCCGCGCTTTCCAGAAACGTGTCGATGATGGACGGCTCGCGGTACCACCAGACGGGAAAACCGACGAAGATCACGTCATATCCGGACACGTCCGGCGCCGCCGCGATCGCGGGACGGCAGGCGCGGTCGTTCATTTCGACCGAGCTGCGGCTGTGCTTGTCGCGCCAGTTGAGATCGGCGTTCGTGTAGATCTGCTGCGGCACGATCTCAAAAAGATCGGCGTTCGCCGCCTGCGCGAGTTTTTGCGCGACGGCTTTCGTCACGCCGCTTGCGCTGAAATAAGCAACCAGTTTTTTCATGGATATTCCTCCCTTACAGGCTCTCTTTGAGTATTTGCACGACCTCAGTGCGGTCGAGCGTCTTGTATCCGCCGTCGAGGATGATCGTCGCATCGGCGATGCCCTCGATCATGTCCTCCGTCGCGCCGAGCTCGCCGAGCGTCATGGTAACGCCGATCTTCCGCATCCAGCCTTCCATCGCCGCAAGACCTTCTTCGGCGATCTGAGCGTCCGTTTTGCCTGCGCCGTTCACGCCCCAGACCTCTTCGGCAAACCGCTTGAACTTCGGCAGTCCGCAGGGCAGGATATGCCGGTAATACGGCAGCGAGACCGCCGCGAGCGTCATGCCGTGCGTCGCGTCCGTATACGCGCCCGCCGCCTGACCGAGCATGTGCACCATCCAGTCGGTCGTCTTGCCGCGGGAGATCAGCGTGTTCAGCGCCCACGTCGCCGCCCACATGATGTTGGACCGCGCCTCGTAGTCCTGCGGATTCTCTATGGCAACGAGAGAGTTACGGACAACGGACTTCATCAGCCCTTCCGCCAGATAGTCGCTCACGTTGTCGTCCTCGCCGGAAAAGTACTGCTCGCAGATGTGATTGAAAATGTCGTAGATACCGGCGACCATCTGCTTTTTCGGCAGGGACATCGTAAAGCGCGGGTTCAGGATCGCAAACTTCGGCATCACGTCCTCGCCGAACACATGTCCGATCTTCAGGTGCAGGTCGTGATTGGTAATGACCGAACCGGCGTTCATTTCGCTGCCGGTGCCCGCCATCGTCAGCACGCAGCCGACCGGCACGATCGCGCAGTCCGGCTCCTCAAAGCGGGCGAAGTATTTGTCCCACGGATCGTCGTCGCAGTGAACCGAAACGGACACCGCTTTCGCATAGTCGCAGCACGAGCCGCCGCCGACCGCGAGCAGCAGATCCGCTTTGTGTGCGCGGGCGATCCGCACGCCTTCGCGCAGCTTCTGCGCCGTGGGATTCGGCATGACGCCCCCATCCTCGACGACGTTCTTGCCGCAGTCGCGCAGCGTGTGCAGCACCGCGTCGTAGATACCGTTCTTCTTGATCGAGCCGCCGCCGTAGATCAGCACGACGTTGTCGCCGTATTTCGGCAGCTCGTCGCGCAGATAGTCGAGCGCATCCTCTCCGAAATAGAGCTTCGTTGCATTTTTGTAGCTGAAATTACCGAGCATACTGTTCCCTCCGTTTACCTCAGTAGTTTTTTCAATCCGATCAAAGACAATTCGTAAATGCTGCCGTTATCGTGACGCACGCCTGCGGCGTCCATGGCCTCGATCTGCTTGGGCGTCGCGTGCGCATAGGGGTATACGCCGTGCAGGAATTGCAGCACCGCGACAAGCGTCTCTCTCCGCCTCTCGTCCGGGAGCGCGGGAAACGCGTTTCGCAGGATGCCGTCCAGCAGCGACACACTTTTTCCGTACGCTTTTTTGAAGGAAACGAGCCGCTCGATCCGGCTGTTTTCTTCCATATCGTACAGATTGACCGCAAGGAGCTTGAGCATCAACTTGCGCTTTTCCAGCGACCTCGCGAGCATTTCGGGCAGCTCGCCTTCGGCAGCGCCGATCCGCTCCAGATCGTCGCACCAGAGAAGATACTCGCGCTCAAACAGCCGCAGAAAGATCTCCTCTTTCGTCTGGAAATAATTGTAGATCGACGGGCGCGAGCAGGACGTTTCCGCGCTGATCTGCTTGATCGTCACGTCTCTGAACTGCATTTTACCGTACAGCTTTTCACAGGCGTTCAGGATCTCTTCCTCCCGAACCTCCGGCGTTTCTCTCTTCGGCATATTGTCCTCCCATGCCTCTGAAATATACTGACACCGTGTCAGCAATCGTATTATAGCACGATTCTGACACGGTGTCAATAGCGTTTTCTATTTTTCTTTCAGCTCCCTGACAGCGGGCGCCGTCACCACTGTGCATCAGGACGATCGGAACGTAATATAGAGCATCGAGCCGCACTCGATCTTGTCGGGCAGCGGGATCTCGACCCACTCGCAGTTTTCATTCACCGTCATGCATTTGTCGACGGTATAAGCGCCTGCGTCGATTCTGAGCCTGCGGTCTCTTTTCTCGGAAACGTTCGAGATAAGCAGCGCCTGTCCCTCTTTCCCCGTCGCGGCAACGGCATACAGATCGTCGGGCAGCCAAAGGTTTCGGATCTTCGCCTGACTGCCGAGCCGATACAGCTGGCCGAACGCCCAGAAGCCGTAATATGCCGAGGAAGGTTGACGCCCCTTCACGAACAGACCCGCCCACATCAGTCCGTCGTCGTCGCCGTCATAATAATGCGCCATGTCAATGCCTTCGTTCTGGAACATGAGCAGCATGGACGTCTGATTGGCGCCGTAGCGGCGGTCGATCCTGTCGTTCTCCGTCGGGTTGTAATTCCATTCGTCGACGATGATCTCCGTGTCGCCGTAGCCCGCCTTTTCGAGGGTTTCTTTGACGTATGCAATGTAGCGCGCGTTCTTTTCGGTGGTGGTGTAGCTGTGCCACGAGAAGAAATCCATGGGCGTATGGTGTTCCCGGATATACTTCAGAAAATTCTGATAGTAGGTCACAAAGTACTGGTACCTTGGGCTTGCGCCTGTGTTGAGGGCATTCGTTTTCGTCAGCGCATAAAAGCCGCACGAGCCGTAACCGCCGATCTTCAGATCGGGGAATCTGCCCTTGAGATACGTTGCGGCCGTATCATACAGACGGAAGAATTCTTCATCCGTGCCGATCCAGAAGTGATTGTCCGCAATATCGTCGCTGTTTTCCGGCTCGTTCCAGATTTCCCAGTATCGGATATTATAATGAAAACCGTTCGCCCAGCCTTCGTTGTAGTGGAGGATGATGTGCTCGCAGATCTGCGACCACTTCGTGTAGTCGGCAGGCGGCACGAGATGATCGTGATCCCTGACGGGGTCGCTGTAGCTGATGCCGAGACGGAAGAACGGCTCCATTCCCGTGTCCGCGATCGCTGCCAGCACGTCGTCGCACTCCGTAAAGTTATAGGCATTCGCATCGTTTACGTCCCTTGAATAATCGGGGAAAATGCGATGGATATCCGTGCAGTTGATGTCGTGCGTCCTGCATGAAACCATGTTTGCCGCGGTGAAAAAACTGTTCACTTCGCTGTCCGGCACGTATTCGGGCATTCTGCCGATATTGTGAACGGGCCGGATCTCATCCGTGACACGATCAAAATCGACCCGGATCACGCCGGGCGTGCATACCGTCTGCAGCAGAGACGTTAAAAACACGATGATCGCCGTAAAGATTCCTGTTATTTTTTGCAGCATAAAAGCACCTCCGCAGAATTCCGGTTGGTTCGGTTCCCTCTCATGGATCTCCCGTTTCGCTGCCGGGTGTTCTTTCTCAGTCGGGTTCTATGCGATACACGAAAACCTCGTGGATCTCCCGATCGTACCCGTCGTAAAAGCCCGTGGGCATGCCCGCTTTGATCCTGGCTCCGCGGTTATACAAAACAAGAAGCTCGCCGCGTGCAGGGTCAAACGTCAGCCCTTCTATTTCGCCCTGACGCGTCACGTCGTCAAACGTCTTATCCAAAACGACCGTTCCGGTTTTCCGGTCATCGCTGCGTTTGATCCGGTACATGTGATCCGGCGCAAGGGCGTCCGCGTCGCCGTCGTCGCACGTGACGAACAGATCCCCGTCACAGCAGGCGACGCCCTGAATCCATTTCGGCGCCGGCTGCATCTGCATTTTGCCTGCATAATTGCCCGTGTCGAGGTCATACGTATAGAGAAAGCTGCTGGATTCGTCGTCGATCCATGAGGACATGTAGACGGTTCTCGTATCCGGGTCGACAGCGATCCCGCTGCATTCGAGCTGTCCCGTGTCCGCACGGAACGGAAAAACCCGCTTGAGCTCCAGCGTGTCCGCGTCGTAGACTGCGACCTGGATGTTTTTCCCCTTTCCGTCCATGAAGTATTCCACGCCGAGGTAAAGCTCGTTCTGGTATACGTCGATATCCCCGATGTGATTGGCCTCCAGGTCCAACTCCTTGAACGGATCTGTGTTTTCCGCGACCACGTTCCATTCGGAATCGTATTTCGTCAGCGTCGCGGAGCCGCTGACCCAGTAGAAGCCGTCTTCCGTGCAGACGCCCTGCCTGCCGTCTACGGCGTGGAACGACTGCAGCGTAAACGTGTACGCCGCCTTGTTTGCGGTACACCCGCACAAAAACAGAAGCAGAACGAACAGGATCGCCGTTTTCCGAGTCATTTTCTTTCCTCCTCAAGCTTGCGCTACGGTTTGATTATAGCATATCCCGTCCGGCTACGCAACACAATTCTGCGCAGCGTCCCGTCTCGTGTGCGCCGTTACACGCGTTCCGGCGGCGTCGGCAAGGTTTAAAAACAAATCTTCAAAAAAACACTTGACAAACAGAAATATATTTGATAAAATATAATCGTTCCAAATATATTCGAGGTGATTTCTATGGAATACGATTACCGCGAGGCCATGCGGCTTTCCAATCAGCTTTGCTTCCCGCTGTATGCCGCGGCAAGAAGCGTGACCAATCTCTACACGCCGTGGCTCAAGCCTCTGGGACTGACCTACACGCAGTATCTCGTCTTCCTCGTGCTGTGGGAGCAGGACGGCATCACGGTCGGCGAGCTCTGCCAGAAGCTGATGCTGGACAACGGCACCCTGACGCCCCTGCTCAAGAAGATGCAGACCGCGGGATACGTGGAGCGCCGCCGCAGCAAGGCGGACGAACGCGTCGTCGTCCTGCATCTGACCGAAGCCGGAAAGGCCATGCAGGCGCGCGCGAAGGACGTGCCGCTTCACGTGGCGAACTGCCTGCGGCTCTCGCCGGAAAAAGCACAAACGCTGTATGCACTGCTGTATGAACTGCTGGGAAACCGGCAAACGGATAACGACCAATCATGAAAGGAGCAACAAACATGAAAACAGTCTACGATTTTACGGTAACGGACAGATCCGGAAAGGAGGTCTCCCTTTCGGAATACGCGGGCAAGGTCCTGCTGATCGTCAACACAGCGACGGGCTGCGGCTTCACACCGCACTACGAACCGCTTGAAGAAATGTACAAAGAATTCAAAGACAGCGGCTTTGAGATCCTGGATTTCCCCTGCAACCAGTTCGCCAATCAGGCGCCCGGCGACGCCGACGAGATCCACACGTTCTGCACGATGAAGTTCGGCACGGAGTTCCCGCAGTTCCGCAAGATCGACGTCAACGGCGAGACGGCCGACCCGCTGTTCGCGTTCCTCGCGACGGAGAAACCGTTTGCCGGCTTCGGCAAAGGACTCAAAAACGCCGCGCTCAACAAGTTCGCAAGCATGAACAACAAGGCGTTCGGCGACAAGGCGTATATCAAATGGAACTTCACGAAGTTCCTCGTCGACCGCGAGGGCAAGGTCGTCGCGCGCTTTGAGCCGACCGTCGACATGAAGGAAGTCAGAGAAGCCGTCGCAGCGGCGCTGTGAGCGTAAAGGAAAGCATCCTATGAAAAAAAGTCACCGATCTGCGCAACCCGCCGCAGAGCATCCCCGTCGGCAAGATCGAAGTCCGTCAGGCAAGCGGCAAATATGTCTGCTCGATCTGCGGATATGTGTACGATCCGGATGAAAACGGCGGCGTCGCATTTGAGGATCTGCCGGACGATTGGACGTGTCCGCGCTGCAGACAGCCGAAGGACAAGTTCAATCGCGCATGATCGAAACAAAGGAGGGTCATGTATGACAATCGCAGTACGTTACTATACCAAGACAGGCAACACGAAAAAGCTCGCGCAGGCGGTCGCAGAAGCCGTCGGCGCCGAGGCGCTGCCCATCAGCGAACCCGTTTGCGAGCCGGTCGATGTGCTGTTCCTCGGCAACTCCTATTATGCGTTCAGCATCGACCCGGAGGTTCGGGATTTCATCCGCTCTCTGGATAAGGAAAAGGTCGGCCGCATCGTCAATTTCGGCTCCGCCGCCATGCTGAACTCCACCTGGAAAAAGGTCAAGGCGGAAGCAGACAAGGTCGGCATACCCATGGAGAAGCGCGAGTTTCACTGCAAGGGCGAATTCAAAGGCATGCACAAAGGCAGACCGAACGCAGAGGATCTGAAAGCGGCCGCGGACTTTGCGCGGTCATTCCCCGACGCGTAAAGGAGATTGGACAACATGACGACAGCCGAAGCTATACGATCCAGAAGAAGCGTGCGCACCTTCAGCGGAGAGGCGCTCCGTCCGGAGGATGCGCAGAAGATCGCGGCGTTCGCCGAAACGGCGGACAATCCGTACGGTCTGCCAATCACGTGGATGCTGCTGGATACGAAAAAAACCGGACTGTCCAGTCCGGTGATCGTCGGAGAGGATACGTTCATCGCCGGCAAGATGCGCCGCGCGCCGCACGCGGAAGAAGCGTTCGGCTATTCGTTTGAACGGATCGTGCTGTTCGCCGAATCCATAGGCGTCGGCACCACGTGGATCGCCGGCACGATGGACCGATCGGCGTTTGAAAAGGCGGTCTCTCTGGCCGCCGACGAGGTGATGCCCTGTGTCAGTCCGCTCGGCTATCCCGCGAAGAAAAAGTCCGTGCGTGAGAGTCTGATGCGCAAGGGCGTGAAGGCGGACAGCCGGCTCGCCTTCTCCAAGGTGTTTTTCGACGGTGCGTTCGACCGCCCACTCTCCCGGGAAAACGCCGGAAAGTGGGAACCTGCGCTGGAAGCGGTGCGGCTGGCGCCGTCCGCCGTCAACCGGCAGCCGTGGCGCGCCGTCGTCTGCGCCGACCGCGTCCACTTCTACGAAAAGCGCACAGCCGCACGCGCGGGTGCCGATTGGGATATCCAGAAGATCGACATGGGCATCGCCCTGGCGCATTTTGCGCTCACCGCGCAGACTTGCGGTCTGCCGGTCTCGTTCCGTACGGAAGATCCCGGTCTGCCCGTCCCTGCGAACACGGAATACATTGCCACTTACGCGCTCGGATAACGCGCGATCGACTATGAGCCGAAAAGAGGTGCCGTCAAATTGAACATCCAACGCTATATGACGCACGGCGTCGTACGCGTCGTGACCGATTCCCTGCGCGCGACCGCGAAGAACGAACGGGAAAGCGCGTTCATGCGCGCATTTGCCAAAGCGTCCCGCGCCGCGTCCAAAAAGCGCTATGCCGCCGAAAAGGACGGAGAGCACGTTCCGCCGTTTTTGATTGCGAGCATCACCAGCTCCTGCAATCTGCACTGCGCGGGCTGCTATTCCCGCGCCAACAACGCCTGCTGCGACGCGCAGCCCGTCGACCAGATGACGGCGGCGGAATGGGATCGGATCTTCTGTGAGGCGGAGGAGCTGGGGATCAGCTTTATCCTGCTGGCGGGCGGCGAACCGATGCTGCGGTACGACGTGCTGAAGGAAGCGGCCGGGCACGGAAGCATCCTGTTCCCGATCTTTACGAACGGCACGTATCTGCACGAGAAGTATCTGGATTTTCTGGACGAGAACCGAAATCTCCTGCCGATCATCAGCATCGAGGGCGACGAAGCCGTCACAGATGCGCGCCGCGGAGACGGCGTGTACCGGCAAGTCACGAACGCCATGCAGAGCATCCGCGACCGCGGCATGATCTTCGGCGCTTCCGTGACCGTGACGACGGAGAATCTCGACGAAGTGTACTCGGACGCGTTTCTGGATTCGCTCGCTTCATTCGGCTGCAAGGCGGTCATCTACGTCGAGTACGTGCCCGTCACCGAGGAAAGCCGGCATCTGGCGCCGGCGGAACCGGAGCAGAAAAGGATGCGCAAGGCCGTCCGCAGGCTTCGGCGCACCAGACGGAATATGGTGTTTATCGCATTCCCCGGCGACGAAAAAAGCTCCGGCGGATGCGTCGCCGCAGGCAGAGGATTCTTCCACATCAACTCCCACGGCGGCGCGGAGCCGTGTCCTTTCTCGCCGTATTCGGCCACCAGCGTGCGCGATACGTCTCTGCGGGAAGCGCTGCGTTCGCCGCTGTTCCGCACGCTGCAGACGCAGGGTCTGCTGCGCGACGACCACGTTGGCGGCTGCACGCTGTATATGCACAAGGACGAGGTCGAGGCGATCGTGAACGCCGCGAAGTGACGCTTCGGCGCGCGGAAAACCCGTTTTCCCGCGTTCACGGACGACCACCGGTAAAAAAACTCCCCCTGTGCGGGCGATGCTTTCATCGTCTGCAAAGAGGGAGTTTATTTTTTATCGCGACAGCACTTTCATGCTGCTCTGTCTGCGTGCGTTTCCCTGCCGGTCAGTCCGTAACGTCCGCGTCCGGGATGATCGTGACCGCATAATCCGGATAGAGCGCGCTGATCTCGCCGTACAGGGTCTCCATCGCTTCCTTCCGGTCGACGTCAAAACTGACGACCACGTCGAAACGGACGGTCTTCTTTTTCGTGTCCGCATAGAATCCGTGCATCTGCAGCGCCCAGTCGTGCGCCATGACCGCTTTCTGCACGGCGTTGCGCATCTGCGCCGCCTCGTCGTCGGAGGTGTTGTAGGAATAGACGCCGATGCCCGTCAGGATGATCCCGGTTTTCTGAAAGACGTCGGTCTGTATCCTTCGGGTGATCCTGTCCACGTCGTCCACGCTCAGCGTGTCCGGCAGCTCGACGTGCACGGAACCGTAGTTCTTATTCGGTCCGTAATTGAACAGCGTGACGTCGTACGCGCCGAGCACCGCGTCCTCCGCGCAGATGATCTCCTTCAGCGCCTTCGTCGTTTCCGCGTCCTCGCGTTTTCCGATGATGTCGTTGAGCGTTTCGATCATCATTTCAACGCCGGCCTTGATGATGAATCCGGCGATCACGATGCCGACGTACGCTTCCAGCGATACGCCCCAGATCAGGTACACGACCGCCGACGCGAGCACCGAGGCCGAAAGGATCGCATCAAACAGCGCGTCCGAGCCGGATGCGACGAGCGCGCCGGAATTGACCTTCTTCCCCTGCTTCTTGACGTACGTGCCGAGGATCAGTTTTACGGCGATCGCCACCGCAATGATAACGATGGAGACGGCGCTGTAATCCGCAGCTTCGGGCGTGATGATCTTTTTGACGGATTCCACGATCGACGTGATGCCGGCGTACAGCACCAGCGCGGCGACGATCATGGAGCTGAGGTATTCGATCCTGCCGTAGCCGAGCGGATGCTTCCTGTCCGGCTGTTTCGCGCCGAGCTTCGCCCCGATGATCGTCACGACCGACGAGAGCGCGTCGGACAGATTGTTGACCGCGTCCAGAATGACGGCGATCGAGTGCGACATCAGCCCGACGAACGCCTTGAACGCGACGAGCAGGACGTTTGTCGCGATGCCCACGATGCTGGTCTTGACGATGGCTTTTTCTCTGTTCGCCGAAAGAACGGCGATATCCTCCGTCATTTCGTTCTTGTCCTTCATACCGATACCCCAAAATCGTTTTATATGGTCAATTCCATTCCGTCAAACGCCGCGCCGTATTCGTAAGCGTGCGGCGCTTGCGTCTGGCGCGCGAGCGCGTCAGCCCAGCGGCCGTCGTTAACGTGCGTGTGCAGGATGCGCTTCGCCTTCGTTCGGTCGAAAACCGGAATGCAGTCGTCCGGCGAGAAATGCGCCGTTTCGCACACGAGCAGATCGAGTTTGGTTTCAAATGCGATCCGCGGAAAGTCCACCGACGGGCGGCAAAGATCACCCGTGTACAGGAGCTTTTTGCCCTCGGCCTCGAAGAGCAGCGCAAAGGAATTCGCGCAGTGCTGCGTGCGGATCGCCGTTACCCGCAGGTTTTCGTCTTCATACGCGACGCCCTCCCGGTAGGAACCGATGCGCAGATCGCCGCGCAGCGGTTTTCCCTCGACCGTTGCCGAGATCCACGCGCACAGCGGCGGGATCAGCCGGCTGTCCGGCAGCAGGATCAGAGGATCTGCGGTCTTGAAATACCAGTTCACCAGATCCACGAAGGAGATCAGACCGTCCGTGTGGTCTCCGTGCGGGTGGGAACAGATCGCAAGCCGCACGTCCTCGACCGCGATCCCGCGTTTTCGCAGATCTTCCACGACCTGCGTCCCCATATCGATCAGATACCAGCTTCCGCTAACCTCCAGAATAAAGGAGGAGCAGCGCCGGTCCGCTTCCGGCACGCCGTGCGAAGTGCCGATAAAAATAAGCTTCATTTTTTCTCCCCGCTTCCCTCTCGATCCCGTGCCTGCGGCGTTCGACGCGCGTCAGGTCTTTTCCCCCGCCAACGCGGGATCCGAGCATTATGTACAGTATAGCACGCTTTCCGGCCGGAATCAAACGGTTTTGCCGAAGAAACCGGACGGCATCTTCCCGTTTCTCACCGGTCAGCCGCGCCTGCCCGTGCCATCGCGTTGCGGCGGGCACGCGGCGCCGTGGCAGTAAAGAAACGCGCGAAATGCGTGAAAAGTTTTTTTAAAATTCCAAAAAACACTTGACATCTTTCTGCCGATGTGATACCTTGATGCAAATAAAAAATGTTAAAGGCGTTGACGGAGACGGACCTGCAACGATTTTCACAGAGAGCCGGGGACGGTGTGATCCCGGCAAAGGACTGCAGAGTTCCCATCGCTCCCGAGCCGGAAGCCCGAAAGGTTTCGACACCCTGTAGGCGTTTCCCGCGTATGCCGCGTCAGTGCATAGAGGTTGTCAGACCTCGAAGAGGCGGCGGATCGTCCGATCCGCAATTTGAGTGGTACCGCGAGTGTTGTTCTTCACACCCGTCTCAAAGCAATCCGATGCTTTGGGGCGGTTTTTGTTTAAGGCGAAAGCGAGACAGACGGGAGGCAGAAAAATGGTTGACGGAAAGTATTTTGTGATCGACGCGCACTGTCATATCTATCCGGACAGGATCGCGCTGAAGGCCGAACGCGCCACCGAAAACTTCTACCATTACAACGGATTCGGAGACGGTACGGTCGGCATGCTCCTGCGGGAAGGAAAAAAAGCGGGTATCGACCGCTTCATCGTCCAGTCGGTTGCGACCACGCCGCACCAGGTTTCCGGCATCAACCGTTTCATCGCGGATACGGTGAAAAACGGGAGCGGCGTCTTCATCGGTCTCGGCACGCTGCACCCCGACAGCGAGGATCAGAAAAGGGACGTCGACGAGATCCTCGCGCTCGGTCTGCACGGCGTGAAGCTGCACCCCGATATCCAGAACTTCAAGATCGACGATTACCGCTGTCTGAAGATCTATGAGCTGTGCGAGCAGGCGGGACTGCCGATCCTGATGCACACGGGCGACAGCCGGTACGACAACTCCAATCCGAACCGTCTGCTGCCGGTGCTGGAGATCTACACGGACCTGATCGTCGTCGGCGCGCATTTCGGCGGCTGGTCGATCTGGGAGGAAGCGTCGAAAAAGCTGTGCGATCTGAAAAATCTGTACGTCGACTGCTCCTCGAGCTTTGCGTGGCTCGGCAACGACGAGGTGAAACGCATCATCGCGCGTTACGGCACGGACAGAGTCCTGTTCGGCACGGATTACCCGCTGGGGTCGCCGGCAGAGGAACTGTCGCGTTTTCTGTCGCTCGGATACTCCGACGACGAGAACCGCCGGATGCTCAGCGAAAACGCGCAAAGCGTATTCCGCATAGAGCAGGGCTGAACCGCGGACGCCGTCAGCCTTCCATCAATCCGAACGCGATCACGCCGATCGAGATATACGTTATCATGGACGCGAGTATCCTGCCGCGTCTGGTTTTGACGCGGAACAGCAGGAAAAGGATGCTGTAAATGAATCCGCAGATGCCCGAGACCAAAGACGCCCACACGTTCCACGTATGCTCATCCACGTAGGACTCGACGAACGGATACGTTCCTTCCATCACGTAATGCCCCATCCAGTTGAACGCGAACGAGAGAAGCATGCACCAGATCCCCCAGTCGAAGCTGTGGTGCTTTTTGCCGTAGAGCATCAGCAGGATAAACATGCAGGCAATCGGGAAAGTGGTCACGCTCTCAAACGGAACGAAGTGGACGCCGCCGATCGAAAAATGCCAGGATATTTCGCCGATGAACTGCCAAAGCAGGATCCCCGCCGCAAACCCTAAAAAGGACGAAGCGTAATGCCTGTCGTTCTTTGCCGCTTTCGACGCGACCCATGAAAAAACGAACCACAGCACCAGCGCGATCAGCCCAAAGGCCAGCCTTCCTGCGGTCGGTTTGGTCAGATCATCGCCGACCAGCGACGGCTCCTGGACCATTGAACCGATTTTAACGAACAGGGAAAAGGGAATAATACACAGGATAAGAATGCCGAACTCAACGATCAGCGGCAAGAAATACTCACGCCCGATCTCTTTGGGCGTGCTGCGGACGTGTTTGCTGTAGTTTTCCAATACTTTCATCTGAATCCTCTCCTTCAACCACCGGTTTCTTGATTTGTCTGTATCTCGCGCGGACGAGATGTCCGCGTTCCGGATCGCGTTTTTATCCGCAGTTTGCTGCGATTCGTTCCATAAACTGCGACGGCGACACCAGACGCGTATCCGCATCCAGACCGCTGACCAGCTTTTCCACCGCCTTCATGGTGTTGCCGCCCTCGATAAATTCACCTTTTTCATTCAGCCCGGACCACGCGTGCACGATGATGAACGCGTAGGAGTCCGGGTTTTTCGGATCGGTCGGCAGCGCATTGACGGCCGCTGCGATCTCCTCGGGCGAGCAATTCGGCCTGTTGTTCCAGAGGCGATACTTTGCCGATACGATCGGCTTGCCGTCGACGAAACGCATTTTGCCCTTCAAGCCCGCATAATTGCCGTAATCCATATAGAAGATCCCGTTTGCCTGCGTTTGCGTGAGCAGCGTATCGAGCGCCCTGGACCGGAACCCGCCGTCGTCGAGCACCAGCAGGTCATGGGTATCGAGCATTTCCATCTTCTGCGCGAGGGTATCCGCCATGTCGCGCAGCGCTTTCCGGTTCGTCCATTTGGAAGGGAGCGTATAGCCGAGGCCGCTGAGCGAGAGCACGAACGCGTCGTTCTGCGTCATTTTGCCGTAATACCGCTCCGCAAGCGGCGCCGCAAGGTCTGCGGCGGACGCCGGAACGCCCCACGCAAAGGGGAACTGTCCGCGCACGGGCGAGCCGTAATAAGCAGCGCCCTCATAGGAACCCAAAAACCACTGCACGTTGTCGCCGTCCGACATCATCAGGCAGACGGTGCGTCCGCCGTCCGGGGCGGAGACGGCCGTTTTCTGCCGGAAGCTTTTGCTCGGAAAACCGCTGAGCACCGAAATGTTGCATGCCAGATCCGCAGGGATCAGGCAGGCGTTCAGCGAGGAAACGGACGACACGGTCTTGTATTCGCCGAGATCGTAGGCGTTGGTATGCTCCGCGCGGGTCGCCGCGGCGTCATACCAGACGTAAGCGCCGCTCATCACGGCGTAATCCAGCATGCGCGGTGCGCGCGAAAGAGGCTGCTCGAACGCGACGTCGCGCCGCAGCAGACCGAACTCCGGCGATCTGCGCAGCTGCAGATCGCTCCACCCGCGCACGTCCGCCGTCATGCGCAGTCCCGCATCCTGCACCGCCTTCTCAAATTCCGGCAGGACTGCGATGCTGTTTTTCGGATTCGCAAGGGAGAGCGCGATCAGCGCGCTGTCGTCGTCACACAGAATGTAGCCGTCAAAAAACGGTGCGAACTCCGAAAGCAGCGCAGCAAGATCCCACGGCGATCCGTCCGGCTGCGTTTCGATCAGCTCGGCGTCCGTATTGGGCAGCCATTCTCTGTATTTTTCGGCGCGGAACAGCAGGTTCTTCTCGCTGACGTTCGCGAGCAGTCCCTGCATCGAGGCAAGCGTCAGCGCGGAGCCGTCCGACGGAGCGTTCGTCAGCAGCAGCGTTTTTGCCTCGACCGCCGCCTTCGGGAAATCCGTGACCGTCTGCCGGTCGGCGAACGAAGCAGAGGACAGCGACAGCAGGAACGTAAGAACGTATACGACGACGCGTTTGAGTATTTTCACAGTGCAGCCTCCTCGCAAAACTCCCCGGCCGTGCCGGTCTGGGGTTTCCGCGTATGATCGGACGTGTGATTCGTTCAGCATACGCTGAATGAGCGTTCTTTTGCGTGTTTATATTATTATAACAAAAAAGCCGGCGTCAGGCAACCCTTTTCGTCTGTTCCTGCCGACCGGTTCGGATTGGCGGGATTGCGTCCCCGCGGGAGCGGCCGCCGCACCCGGCGTCGCCTGCACGTCCCCCGCTTCGCAGTGTCCGATCTGTCAAATCGACTGCACACGAATTGTACAATATGCATAAAAGCCAGACCGCTGCGTTCCCGTTTGACGGGGTCAGATCGCAGCAGGCCTTTCTTTTTATCTTGTCGCGGCAACGCACCGGGTCATCATAAATTGCCATTTTCTGCGTAGGATAATTTTTGCCCGGCGGCAAACAATACCGGTGAAACCATGTTTTAAAGGAGCAATGCACCAAATGAAAGCAACCGGTATTGTCCGCAGGATCGACGATCTCGGCCGCGTCGTCATCCCCAAGGAGATCCGCCGCACCATGCGTATCCGCGAGGGCGACCCGCCACTGACAACGTTGACAGTTTGGCAGAAAATCTGCCTTGCCCTGCTCGATCTGTCAAATCGGCTGGGGTTAAATTGTACATAATGCACAAAGAAGTACAGTTCAAATAGAAAACACAGCGCTCGGCTGTCGGAAACAATCCAACAACCGAGCGCTGTTCAGATCAGCACAGCACATATTCTGGTCTCTGTTACGTCATGGAGATCACTTCATCCGCGATGCGGACGGTCGATTTGCGGTGCGAGACGAGGACGACCGTTTTGTCCTGCGACGCCTCTTTGAGCGAGCGCAGAATGACCGCTTCGTTCAGACTGTCGAGGTTGCTGGTCGCTTCGTCCAGCAGCATCAGCGGGGTGTCATGGAGGAACGCTCTGGCAAGTCCCAGCCGCTGGCGTTCGCCGCCGGAAAGCGTTTCGCCCAGCTCGCCGACTTCTGTTTCATAGCCCTGCGGCAGCGTCATAATGAAATCATGCACCGCCGCTTTTTTGCACGCCTGTTCGATCTCCTCCTGTGTCGCGTCGAGCTTCGCAATGCGCACGTTGCCGGCGATCGTATCTTTGAACAGATGCGTCTCCTGCGTCATGTAGCTCTCCAGATTTCGCAGATTCGACGTGTTGATCTCGTCGACGTTTTTGCCGCTGACGGTCACGCTGCCGGAGTCCGTCTGCCAGAACCGCATCAGGAGCTTGAGCATCGTCGACTTGCCGCAGCCGCTTTTGCCGACCACGCCGACGATGCGGTTCTTCGGGAAGGCTGCGGAGAAGTTTCGCAGGATCGGTTTGCTCCCGTAGGCGAACGTGACGTGCTCACATGCCGCGCCGTCAAAGCCGACCTCCGGCTTGCCGGTCACGTCCGTCGTTTCGGGCTGTTCGTCGATCACAGAGAGTACGCGCGCGCCGGATGCGACGGTCGCCTGCAGCGTCGTGCCGAGATTCGCCAGCGCCGTCACAGGGCCGAAGGACGACATCAGCGCAAGCAGCGGGATCAGAAGGCCGTCGATCCCGACCGTGCCGCGCGCATACAGCACCGCCGCAAGCGCCGCCATCGCAAGATCGAACAGAAGGATCATCGTATTCGCCAGCGCCGCATTTGTGCCGGTCAGTTTGTTGAGTTTTCCCTGCCGCTCGGAAAGCGCGGAAGTCTTCTGCGTCATCCTGTGCAGACGTTCGTCTCCCGCGTCGTACTGGATCGTCTCGTCCAGACCGCGGATGTTTTCGAGCATATATG
>CADAGA010000019.1 GCA_902787275.1 Oscillospiraceae bacterium
ATCAACAATGCGCGTGAGGACGTGCCTTTTGAAACGCCGGAACACGTTGCCGAAGTTCTTGCTTCTCACGATCTGAAAGCAGCGTTCTTTTATGAGACCTTCGGCAGTACCGCCGAGCATGCACGTTTTCGTTTTGTGATCGTGGCGGGCGAAGAGATCACCGACAAGGCACAGCGCGACCGTATTCAGGCAGCGATCATCGCCTTATTCCCCCAGTCGGACGTCGGCTGCGTTAATGCAGACCGTATCTTCTTCGGCACGGACAAAGGACTCATCGACGCATACACCGATTTCGACGCCGTCTGCAGCAAAGCGGATCTGCTTCGCCTGGCGGATGCAATCCCGACGCCGGAGCAGCCGAAAGCTGACGAAAGCGTCCGGACGGCAAAGATCCCTGACGTGATCCCCGTGGGCGAGCGGAATCAAACCTTGTCGCGCGCTGCATTTTCTCTGCTGAAAAAGTACGGCGCAGAGAACGGTGAAGCGCTGAAAGCATTTCAGCAAACAGCCGAAAAATGCGAGCAGCCGCTGAGCGACGCGGAACTGAAGACGATCTGGGAAAGTGCGCTGAACGGGTATCGGGAAAAGGTGCTGACCGATCCGCAGTATATTCCTCCGTCAGAATACGTCATGCAGGGTTTTCAGGACGAAGTCATGCCGACCGACTTTACCGACGTCGGACAGGCACGTGTCTTTGTGAATCTATACGGCGACCAGCTGCGGTACAGCGCCGCGACAAAATGGCTCGTCTACGACGGCAAAAAGTGGAATGAAAACGAGCTGCACGCGCAGAAATTGGCGCAGGAACTCACCGATCGGCAGCTTCGGGATGCGCGTAATCGTCTGAAGCTGGCACGCGCTCGGTTAGACGCAGCAGTGGAATCCGGCGATGAAGAAAAGCAAAAAGCAGCGAAAGGCGAAGTCAGCTTTGCGATGTCTTACCGCTCATTCGTACTGGACCGACGCAAAACGAACCGGATCGCAGCAACGCTGACCGAAGCGCGCCCCGCCGTGGAGATCAGCGTCCGGGCGTTAGACAAGGACGGATTCAAATTGAACACGCCCGACGGCATTGTGGATCTGCGCACACGCAAAATCTTTCCCCACGATCCGAAAGACTACTGTACCAAAATGACCGCCGTGTCTCCGTCCCTTGACGGTATGGATGAATGGAAAGCCTTTCTCGACCGTCTGACTTGCGGCGATCAAGCGCTTCAGGACTATTTACAGATCTGTTCCGGCATGGAAGCGGTCGGCGGCGTCTATGTCGAAAAGCTGAGCGTCGCATACGGCAGAGGCGGCAACGGCAAAAGCACTTTCTACAACGCGAAAGCACGCGTGCTGGGCGACTACGCCGGCAACCTGTCCGCAGATACGCTGACCATCAACTGCCGCAAAAACAAAAGCCCTGAATACGCGGAGCTTCGCGGAAAGCGTCTGGTGATCGCCGCCGAATTGGAAGAGGGTATGCGGCTGGACACGGCGATCGTCAAGAAGCTGTGCAGCACCGATCCCATTCAGGCTGAGAAGAAATACAAAGACCCGTTCAGTTTCATCCCGTCACATTCCACGGTTCTATACACGAACCATCTGCCGAAGGTCGGCACCAACGACAACGGGACCTGGGATCGGCTGGTCGTGGTACCGTTCAACGCACGGTTCCGCGGGGAAAAAGACGAAGTCATGAACTATACCGAGCATTTGGTAGAGCATTGCGGCAGCGCGATCCTGCTGTGGATCATCGAGGGCGCGCGCAGATTTATCGGCTCGCATTTCCATATCGAGCAGCCGGACTGCGTGACAACCGCGATCGCCGACTACCGTTTTGACAACGACTGGCTGAACACGTTTTTAGAGGAATGCTGTGTTGTGTCGGGCGAACACCAGCAGCGTGCCGGCGACCTGTATGACGCGTACAGAACGTACTGCATCGACAAGCATGAGTGGGCGCGAAGCAGCGGCGACTTCAAGGCCGCGCTGACCGGAGCCGGATTCCAATGGCGCAAGACTGCGGCGGGCGCGTTCTATTACGGCTTACGCCTGAAAACAGATTTTGAAGAAAAAGACGACGATGCGTTTTTGTCGTAGCGTGACACCCGGTGGTATCCGTATACAAGATTTCGGCATTTCAAAAAACGGCTTTTACAAGAGAGGTTTTGTGATCGGGTATCACCACGCGTCACTCCCATGGGGCAATCCGGATCTTCGGCAGTGCTTCGCACATCCGACGCGCCGGAGCTTCGCGTGCAAAAAGCGGATTTCAAACGGGGTATTTACCCCGCAGAATCCCTTGTTTTACAACAATCGACAGAACCGGACGTTTGAATAAAATCAATCGGATTCAAACAGGAATAATTCTCCGATCAACGTGAAAAATCCAAGTAGAGAAAGGAGGGACGGGCATGGAATTCCGACAAAACGGGCAGCGCATGGAGATCTGGCTGACGCGGGAAGAATCCGCGGACGCTGCGCTGCGCGACGCGCTGAGACCGGTGTATGCGTTCTGCCGCGCGCAGAAACTCCTGCCCGTCCTCTATACGTCCGGCACGCAGGAATTGCGCGAGAACACGGCGGCTCTGCTGATGCAGGACTGCAAACGGTTCCGGCAGCAAAACGCTGGATAATTCTCCCTCGGTTTCCAGCAAATATAACTTGCTATGTACCTATACCTATGGCAATATGAACGTGGGGTGATGAACATGACGGAACGCTATGCGATTTGCGGATACACCCGCATTTCCGTGGACTTGGAGGAAGACCGGGACAATACCTCCATCGAAAACCAAAAAGCCATGATCGAAGATTATGTGCGCCGCAACTTTCCCGGAAGCACGCTGGACTTTTATGTCGACCGCGACCGCAGCGGCTACACGTTCGCGCAACGCGAACAGTACCAGATCATGCGGCAGAAGCTGATGCAGCGGCAGTACGACATTCTGATCGTCAAAGATCTGTCGCGTTTCTCGCGCCGCAACAGCTACGGACAGGTCGAGCTGGAAACACTGCGCGATCAGGGAATCCGCTTCATCGCCATCGGCGACAATGTGGACATTCCGACGCACGACGACTGGTTCCGCGTGCAGTTCTATTTTCTGATCAACGAAATGCCGGTCACGGACACATCCCGCAAGGTGCGCAGCGTCATCAAGCGTCGGCAGGAAGACGGCCGGTGGATCTGCAGCGTGCCGTACGGGTACGTGATGACCAACACGAAAATGATGACCTTTGCGGTGGACGATCCGTCCGCGCAGGTCGTCCGTAAAGTATTTGAGCTTTACAATGACGGTTGGGGGTACAAACGTATTGCGAATTACCTGACCGCGCAGCACATCCCCACCCCACGCACGGTGGAAGCGGCGCGGATACAGGCGCGCGGCGATCCCTGCCGGCTGCACCCGAAGAACGCATGGAGCATCGCGACGATCACCGGAATCCTCGACAACGATTTCTATATCGGCACGCTGCGGCAGGGCAAGTACACGCGTGCGAAGATCAACGGCGAGGACGTCGCGCGGGACGAAGCCGACCAGGTCATTTTCCCGCATAACCACGAACCGATCATAGACGCACTGACGTTTAAACGCACACAGGAGCTGCGCGCAAACCGCACGCGCACGAATTACCGCGGCGAGCGGAAATACCGCACGGATTACTCGGGAATAATCTTCTGCGGCGACTGCGGCAGCCCGATGTTCTCCATAAGCCGCACGGATCTGAAGCCCGCTTACACCTGCGGCGCCTACCACCGGCGCGGCCGCAGCGCCTGCACGAGCCACCACATCCGCATGGACGTGCTGGACGACATCCTGCGCAGCTACATTCAGCGCGTCAAAGACAACTGCGCCGACATGACGACGTATCTGCAGGACTGCATCCGCGAAGAGGAACAGCGCGACGAACCCGAAAAGCACGAAGAAGCCGCCGCCTCATTGGAGGAACAATTAAAGCAACTGCAGGCGGAACTGAAAGCGACCAAGGCGCAAAGGGTGCGCGACTGCATCCGTCACCCGGAGAACGCGGAGCTGCTGGAAGAAACGTACGACGCGCTCGAGCAGGATCTGGCGAACCGCATCACGGGCATCCGCAACCAGATGGCGCTCAGCGACAACAAGACGGCCGTGATCCAAAAAGCGATGCGCATCGCCCGCTCGGCGGACGCGGTGTTCGACAGCATCCTGCAGAAGGAGACGCCGGACAGAACGGACCTGCATCTGCTCGCGGACCGCATCACCGTGTACGAGGATCATGTGGAAGTCGCGCTCAAAGCCGACGTCGACGCGCTGCTGCGATGCGCCGAAACGAAACCGATCACGATCCCCGTCTGGCAGACGTCCAAGCACCACGATAAGTGCCTGACAGCGTGCGCAGTGGCCGAAAACGGCGCAAAATCTCCCAACGTTATCAGCAGCGGCGACCCGCTGGAGATTTACACGGATGCGGACGGCGAAGTGATCTTTAAAAAATACTCGCCCATCGGGGAGCTGAGCGCGCAGACGAAGCAGTTCGCCGAGGTGCTCAACCGCAGCACGAATCTGCCGATCCTCATTTCCGACCGCGACCGGATCATTGCCTGCGCGGGGATGCCCAAGCGCGACGTGATCGACCGCCGCATCGGCGCGGAGGTGGAGGATCTGATGGAGAAGCGCGCAGGGTACGTCGCCGCGATCGACAACGAACGCATCTCCCCCGTCGACGGCGTGCACCGTTTCGCCGGCGCGATCTATCCGATCATCGGCGCGGGAGACGTCTCGGGCGCGGTCATCCTGATGCTCAACGAGAACGGTTCCGTGCCGACCCAGACCGAGGTCAAGCTCGTGCAGGTCGCCGCGTCGTTCCTGGGCAAGCAGATGGAGGAGTGAGCGACACAAAAAAACGGACGGTCCTTTCGGATCGTCCGGTCATTTTTTCGCGTTAATTACACGCCCGAGTATGCTGAGAAGCCGCCGTCGACGGGAAGCACGACGCCGGTGAAGAACGCCGGATACGTCTCGTCGCGCAGGAACGGCAGTACGTGATTCCGATTCGCTGAAAAAAACGCCGGAATCGGCACGCTGCAGCGCGTCGCCGAACGGCGCTTTGTCTTTTTTGTCAAACGTCCCTTGAAAAACAAGATCCCCGCGCAGGAAGCAAGCCGTTTCCTGCACGGGGTTTGTTCTGTCTTATACTGCGGGTACGGGGAATCGGATATTGCCTGTGCCCGCCGTTTTCAAATCCGGTTTTTCAGGATATCCGTCGCCAGCGCAAGCATCCGGAACGAGGCGTCGCGAACTGCGGTGATCTGATCGTACACCGCGTCCTCTGACAGCACGCCGGCAGAAATGCCCGCCGGCAGATCGCCGTCCCGATCCGTATACCACGCTTCACTTCCGTAGTACGCGAACAAGCGCGTCATATGATCGCCGAGCGCCTGCATCCGATCAAGCTGCGCGGTCAGAGCTTCGGTCGCGTCTGTACATTCCCGCAGATACGATTCCATTTCCGCGATTCGTTCGTAATCCATATCCTGCACCTTTTGTCCCGTCGGGATCCCGGTATGACCGGCTTACACGCCCGAGTATGCCGAGAAGCCGCCGTCGACGGGCAGCACCACGCCGGTGATGAACGCAGAATACGTCTCGTCGCACAGGAACAGCAGCGCGCCGGTCAGATCGTCCGTCGTGCCGAAACGGCGCAGCGGCGTGTGGGAGATGATCTTGTCCGAACGCGGCGTCAGCGAGCCGTCCTCGTTGAACAGCAGCTTGTGGTTCTGGTTCGTCGCAAAGAAGCCGGGCGCGATCGCGTTGACGCGGATGCCCACGTCGGCGAAGTGCACCGCCATGAACTGCGTGAAGTTCGACACCGCCGCCTTTGCCGCGGAGTAAGCCGGGATCTTCGTCAGCGGGCGGAACGCGTTCATCGACGAAACGTTGAGGATGCAGGCGTTCTTCTTGCCGACCATATCCTTCGCAAAGCACTGCGTCGTCAGGAGCGTGCCGAGGAAGTTGAGATTGAACACGAATTCGATGCCCTTGGGGTCGAGGTCGAAGAACGTCTTGACGCCTTCGGCTTTTTCCGCGATGTCACTGAGCTCGAGCGTTTCCTTCGTGGTGGTGCCCAGCGGTGAATTGCCGCCCGCGCCGTTGACGAGGATGTCGCACGTGCCGAACGCGGCGTTGATCGTCTCTCTTGCCGCCGCAAGGCTGTCCGGCTCGAGCACGTTGCACTGCACGGGCAGCGCGATGCCGCCGTCCGAAAGGATGTCGCCGGCGACCGCCTGCGCAGCGCCGAGATTCAGATCGAGGATCGCGACCTTCGCGCCCTGCGCGGCCAGATCCTTCGCAAAGCCGCTGCACAGCACGCCGCCCGCACCGGTGATGACCGCGACGCGGCCGCAGAGGTTCTTATGCCGCATGGCCTTTTCACCGCGCACCAGACGGATCTGTTTGTGCAGCGCGTTTGCCGCTGCCGCGAACGCTTCGGCGCGGCTCGCATAATGGAACGGCGTCTTGCCGGCAAGCAGCGCCTTGGAACCGCCGTGCGCTTCGAGCTGGGCAAGTCCCTCGAAGATGGTCAGATGCGGCTCGATCGTCAAAAAGCGCTCGCCGTCCTTTTTGTCGAACCGGCGCAGCAGCTCCGTATAATTCGAGTCGCCCTCGCCCGCGGGCGTCACGACGCCGTCAGAGAAACGCGCGTCCTTGACGTGCATATAGTCGATGTACGGCTCGAGCATTTCATACGCCGGAAGGATCTCGGCGTTGGTGTGGACGTAGTTTGCGGGATCGAAGATGCCGCCGAGCTTGTCGCCCAGCGCCTTGTGCAGATCGAGACAGCGCTCCGGGACGTCGCCGTAGATGCCGACCTCGTTCTCGTGGCAGCAGCGGATGCCGAACGGCGCCGCGTAGTCGCAGAACGCCTCGAGACGGCGCAGCACTTCGCCGCGGTATTCCTCGTAGCTCTCGCCCTTGGTGAAGTAAAAGCTGAACAGGCGGATGTTCTTCGTGCCGAGGATCTTCGCGACCTCGACCGTGTTCTTGAACGCTTCAAAATGCGGTCCGAAATCGTCCGTGATCTCGATCTTGCCGTAGGCGGAACCGATCGCAGACACGCCGATGCCCGCCTCGTCCAGCGCCGCTTTCACTTCGCGCGCTTCGTCGGGCGTGATGTTGTTGATGCTCTTGCCGCCGTCCAGCGCGCGCAGCTCGATGTTGGTGATGCCGTTCGCCTTGCAGGCCGCGATCTGCTCACGGATGTTCGGCGACGCCTCGTCCGCAAAAGCGGAGATCAAAAATTTTGCCATGATGAACCTCCCTTATTCTGATAGAGTTACCGCGTTGTCCGCGATAAATCTTTTGATACTGTCATACAGCGCGGCTTCGTCGGCCGCGGCAAAATCCGCGTCGAGCTTCTCCACGTCCCCGGGCAGCGCGGACGTCGTCTCGTCGTCGGGATCGAACATTTTAAAGCCCAGCTCGAACAGCTCCAGATGCCGCGCGTCAAACGCTCTGCGCGCGCCCTCGAGCGCGGCGGACGTGAGCGGTTTTCCGTTGAGCCGGAAGAATCCGCTGAGCGTTTCGGCGTCCTCGCACAGCACGAAGTCGAGCGCATAGACGATCTGCTTTTCCGGCGGCAGCGCCGTGAACGCGGCGGTCATGTCGGGCTCTTTTTCGAGCGCTTTCTGGATACACAGCGCGGCGCCGTGCAGCAGCTCCCTGCCGTCCGACTGCAGCGCCGTCTCGCGTGTGAAGCTGCCGTACTTTTTGCGCAGCGCTTCCTCTTTTTTGAGCCTTTCGAGGATCGCGTCGCGTGCGGCGTTGTGCCGGCGCACGGCGCGGGACGCCATGATGACGACGAACACCAGCAGGATAACCGCGACGATCAGGATCGCCGTCAGCCCCCTGTACTGCGCGAACGCAGCGAACATATTACGGAGCATCCGTCTCTCTCCTCTCCGTGAGCGCTTTATAGATATCGCCCTTCTTGAAACCCGTTTCCTTTGCGGCGGCTTTGGCCGCATCGGAAGGCGACGCGCCTTCCTTCATTTTTGCGAGCGCCGCTTCGACCGCGTCCTCCAGCGTAACGTCCGAAACGACCGGCTCCGGCGCGCCCTCGACGATCAGCACGATCTCGCCCTTGATCGGATTCGTTTCGATCCGTCCGACCGCTTCGGACAGCGTGGTGCGAATCACTTCCTCGTACACCTTGGTGATCTCGCGCACGATGGCGATATTGCGCTCGCCGAACGCCGCGTACAGGTCGCGCAGCGTGGCGGGCAGCTTGTGCGGCGCCTCGTAAAAGAGCATCGTCCGCCGTTCCTGCGCAAGGCTCTGCAGATGCGCGCGGCGGCTCTGCTTGTTGACGGACAGGAATCCCTCGAACGTGAACCGTCCGGCGTTCATGCCGGAGACGGCGAGCGCCGTCGCAAACGCGCACGGCCCCGGAACCGCAGCCACCGCGACGCCGTGCTCGTGGCACAGGCGCACCAGATCCTCCCCCGGGTCGGAGATCGCGGGCATGCCGGCGTCCGTGACCAGCGCGCAGCTCTCGCCCGCCAGAAGCCGTGCGAGGATCTCCGCACCGCGCTCGCGGCGGTTGTGCTCGTGATAGCTGACCATCGGCGTTCTGACGCCGAAATGGTTCAGAAGCTTGAGCGTGACGCGCGTGTCCTCGGCGGCGATGAAGTCGCAGTCCGAAAGGGTCTGCACCGCGCGCGGCGACAGATCGCCGAGGTTGCCGATGGGCGTACCCACCACGTACAGCGTACCGCTCATGCTTTCGTCCTTTCGTTTTGATACAGGCCGTAGACCTCCAGTGCCTGCGGCGTATAGTTGCCGTGCTCATCCTTGAGAAACAGCGGCGGCAGCACGACCATGCCTTTGTTTGCACCCTTTTTGCCCTCGAGCAAAAACAGGCTCGGCTTTTTGCCGACGCTGTGGATCATCCATAATAACCGCTTCGGTTCGATCCCGCCCCTGCGCATCGCGCACATCGCGTCCGCGAGCCGGTCCGGCCGCTGGCAGATGCAGAGCCTGCCGCCGAAACGCAGCAGCTTCTGCGCGCATGACGCCACGTCGCTCAGGCTGCATATCACCTCGTGGCGCGCGATCAGCGCCGATCTCGTTTCGCTTTGCAGTCCGGCGTTCGGCGCGACGTACGGCGGGTTCATCGTGACCAGATCGAACGAATAAAACGGGATCTGTTCCGGCGTCAGCCTGCGCAGGTCGGCTTCGACGACGCGCAGCTTTTCCTCAAGTCCGTGCCGCGACACCGCGTCGCGGATCTGCGCGCACGCCTGCGGCTGCACGTCCACGGCGGTGATGCTCCTGCAAAGACCGTCGCGGCAGAACAGCAGCGGGATCACGCCGCAGCCGGAGCCGAGATCGCACGCGACCGTGCGCCTTTTCGGCGCAGCGAAGTGTGCGAGCACCAGCGCGTCCGTCCCGAACGTATGCGATGCGGAAACGGTCGCCGAGATGCCGCCGCCCAGATCTTCAGACCGTGTCTGCAAACCTGCCACCGTCCTTTTCCGTGAAGTATAGCGCTTTGCGCGCCGTTTGTCAATCGCAGATCAAAAGGTCAGGCTGTTGCGCAGCCACATTGTTTCGGTATTGTCCCAGTCGTAGTGCAGGATGCGCGGCACGCCGTCCTCGATCACGATGCAGCTGACGGGTGCGTAATCGGACTGGTCTGCGCCCAGACGGAACGCGAGCGTGCCGGGGTTGTAGACGAACCGGTCCTCCGCGACATGGACGATCGACGGCGTGTGCGAGTGGCCGATCAGAAAGCACTTCGTTTTCGCTTCGGGCGCGTCGGCATGACGCTCCCAGCGGCTGTCGAACGCGCGGATCGCGTCGTGGTCGATCACGGACTGCAGGAAGCGGTTCGTCAGCTCCTCCACGTGGTACGCGTGCCGCATGCAGTACCGCACGCCGTCCGCGGAAAAGTTATAGCTGCGCGGCAGCGCTTCGAGGAAAAGCAGGTCGTCCGCCGTCAGGCGCTCGAGCGTGTAGCGGATAAAGCCCGGCTCCTGCGCCTCGACGCCCTCCTTTGCGCGCCGCAGCATCTCCAGATCGTGGTTGCCGCAGACACACCGCACGCGGTGCGATTTGAGCATCGCGATCGTCTCGTGCGGATAGAGTCCGTAGTGCACGATATCGCCGGCGCAGAGGATCATGTCCGCATCCGCATGTTTTTGCAGCACGGTCTCCAGACCGACGACGTTGGCGTGCACGTCCGAGATCAGCAGGATCTTCATATCGGCGTCTCCTTTTTCATGACACAGCGAAACGATTTTCCTATTACTTTAGTATTATAGCAAACGGCGAACACAAATGCAAGCGCAGATGTGCTTGATTTGTAACGAATTTTTGAATTTCCGTGCGCAGTTCTTGAATCCGTGTTGCGAATATGGTATACTTTATTCCAGACTTTTCAAGGAGGTCAACCTATGCTCAAACGATTGCTTTGCGTGATCTTTTCCGTTCTGCTCGCCCTGACCGCGTGCGTCTGCGCTGCGGCGAGCGATGCCGAGACTGCCGCGACCGCTTCCGCACCGGAAGGACTGCGGTTCGTCTTTACCTATCCGAACGAGGGCAGCGAGTGCATCGAGGCTGTTTTCTCCGTACCGTTCGATATGTGCTACATCGCATCGCAGATGCTGCGACAGCCCGAATACATGGATCGCGACGTCGCCGGTGGAGCCGGTCTGATCCAGTTCGACTGGTCGATCGACAGCCGCGACGCGTTCCACTACGACGAGAGCTGGGACAAGCCGGGCGGCGACTATCCCATCCAGCAGCTGAACGGCAGCTTCGTGGAGAAAAAAGAAGTCTTCTGGTTCGCCTATCCGCAGTCGGCTGAACGCTGCGCAGGCGCTTTGAAAGAAACCGAAAAGGACGGCGCGACGGTGCGCACGTTCGATTTCGGCGCGCACAAGCTCTACGTCCGCGCACGCTTCATGGTCTATCTCTACGCGACGCAGAAGTGCTTCTTCTCCGACTGGTCGGACGTCTATGACGTCGGCGCGGAAAAGAACGCCGCGGCGCCGAAAGTCCCCGACACCGGAAAGGACAGTCCGAAATTCACCAACGCGCTGCTCGAAGGCAACGCTCTGCGGTTCTTCATCGAATATCCCAACGGCATCCACGAGACCGCGAAAGCGCTGCTCGCCGGCTACGGCACGCAGCTCAGCTTCGAGTCGCAGATCCGTGTCGACGGCGGCGAATGGATGTATTGGACGACCGAAAACGACAGTATGCCGTATCTGACCGAGCGCTCGACGGGGATCGCGGAATTCAAAGACGGCGAAACGATCGAATACCGCTGCCGCCTGATCGGTCACGACCCGTCGAACGGCAACGCGATCATCACGGGCTGGAGCGATTACGCGACGGTCAGGGACGGCAAAGCCGAGGTCGTGAAGAACGACGACCCGTTCGGCAAAAAGGCCGAGGCACAGCGTCTGAAGGACGCCGAACGAGAAGCCAACAAGTGCAAGGTATGCGGCATCTGCCCGTTCCATCCGTTCGGCGTGTGCATGTTCATCTGGCTGGGCATCCTGCTGCTGGTCGTCGCCGTGATCGCGTACAATATCGTTTCCGTGAAAAAGAAAAAGAAGCGCGCGGCCGAGGTCAAGGCGCGCGAGGAGGCGTCCCGCCGGTCCTCGTCGGACAAGACGGAGTCCTTCGTCCTGACCGACCGCATCACGCTGCAGAAAAAGGAAGAAACGCCTGCGGACGCACCGCAGGAGGAGGAGACAAATGAGAATTGAGAAGATCGCGGTGGACGCGCTGACCGCGCTCGCCAGACACGAGGGCAAAAAGATCCGTAAAAAAGAAGGCTATGCCGAAAAGCCCGCGGCAGCCGAACCCGTCCGCATGCAGAACCCGACGGACGACGGTTTTCGCTGCGGCTTCTCGTCGCGCGTCACGATGCCCGAGAACATCAACGACCATCCGTACTATCTCGCCGGTCACCGCACCGGCAAGACCGTCGCCGGCATCCTCGACCCGCTGACCGTCAGCGCGCTCTGGCTCGACTGCAAGGACGGCGGCGGCATGGTCGTCATCGGCGCGGACGTCGTGGGCATCGCCAACGTCGAGATCGCGCAGATCCGCGACGCGCTGCAGGATTTCTGCAAGGAAACCGGCTGCAAGTCCGTCAGCATCCTCTGCTCGCACAACCACGCCGGCATCGACACGCTCGGCTACTGGGGCAAGGCGATCGTCGGACCCATCCCCGGCAACGGCAAGGACCCCGACTACATGGCGCTGCTGACCGAAAACATGCGCGCGTGCTGCTACGATGCGTACAACACCCGCAAGGAGGGCAAGCTCTTCACCGGCAGCATCCGCGTGCCGGACGCCGTCTTCCGCAAGCGCAAGCCGATCGTCGCGCGCGACGTGCTCTCGCGCATCCGCTTCGTCCCCGACGACGGGAGCGAGGAGACGTGGTGGCTCAACTTCGGCGCGCATCCCAACACGATGGGCGGCGACAACCAGCTCATCAGCGCGGAGTATCCCGGATACCTGCGCAAGGCGATCAACGATACCAAAAAGACCAACGTCCTGTTCGGCGTCGGCCCGATCCTTGCGGTCGACCCGGGCGAATGGAGCGAGGACGTGTACGAATGTGCCCGCATGGAGGGCGAAGCGCTCGCCAGAGCCGCGTTTGCCATCGACAATGACGCGCCCCTGTCGCCCGAGATCCTCGTGGTGCGCCAGCCGTTCCTTGCGCCGGTGGAAAACCCCGTGCTCGCTCTGATGGCGATCATCAAAACCGTCAACTACAAGGAAGCCGCCTCGAAGGACAGCGCGCTCGGGCTTGCGCTGCTCACGGAAATGACGTACATCCGCATCGGCACGCAGCAGATCCTCCTGCTGCCGGGCGAGGCCGCGCCGGAATTTGCGTTCGGCGCCTACTCCCCCGCCGAAACGTCCGCAACCGGTCTCGGTCCCGAGGTCAACGCCAAGCCGCTGAACGCCGTCGCCGCAGACGACAACCTGATCGTTTTCGGTCTGGCGAACGATATGACCGGCTACATGGTGCCGCCGAATGACTTCGTCCTCAACGAATACGACCCCTATCTCGACACGGCGAACGACCGCTTCGGCGAGCGGCATTACCACGAGACGAACTCCCTGAGCCCCAAAATGACGCAGGTCGTCTCCGATACCTTTGCCGAAATCATAGAGCGGGTACGCTGACATGGCGCGGACCGTCACGTTCACCGTCCCGCCGGAATACGACGATAAAAAGCTCTGTGCCTTCCTTCGCGGGGAGGCACAGATTTCCTATGCCCTGTACGCGACGCTGCGGCACATCTCCGGTTCCGTGACGCGCGGGGGCGTCCCCGTGCGCAGCATCGACCGCGTGCATACGGGCGATGCGATCCGCGTCGCCTTCCCTGCCGAGCAGACGAAGCTGCTGCCGACGCCGATGGAGCTGCGCATCCTCTACGAGGACGACGACCTGCTCGTGCTGGACAAGTCCGGCTTTCTCGCGATGCACCCGTCGCACGGGCACCAGACCGACACGCTCGCCAACGGCGTGACGGACTATCTGCAAAAAAGCGGCTCGGAAGGCGCGTTTCATGCCGTGGGACGGCTCGACAAGGGCACGTCCGGCGTCGTGCTCTGCGCCAAGCATACCTACGCCGCCTCGCGCATGAACGGTCAGACAGAAAAAACGTACCTCGCGCTCGTCGACCGCGAGCTGTCCGGCGCCGGCACGGTCGACGAGGCGATCGTCCGCCCCGATCCCGACAAGACGACGCGTGCCATCGCTGACCACGGTGAACGCGCCGTGACGCACTACGAGGTCCTGTGCGCCGGCGGCGGCAGGAGTCTCGTACGGCTTACGCCGGAAACGGGACGCACACACCAGATCCGCGTCCATATGGCGCATATCGGCGCGCCGCTGACCGGCGACGCGCTCTACGGCACGGCCGTTCCCGGGCTCGGACGGCATCTGCTGCACTGCGCGTCGGTGCGCGTGCGCCACCCCGTCACGCGCGAACCCCTCGCCTTCTCTGCGCCGCTTCCCGCGGAATTCGTCGCGGTCCTGCGGCAGTCCATTCCGGACGCGGAAGCCGATCTTTCCTGTGGAGAATTTCCTCTCTAAATATTTTTTTAGAATATCACTTGAAAATTCTTCATAAATGTGGTAATATCTGTAAAACGCCGCAAGAGAGGTGTCCGCATGAAGATCTGGAAAGAGCTGTCGTTTGACAACCCGTGTATGTGCGCACGGACGGTTCGGCGGACGGTTCGGACGGAAATCGGTACTTTCACGTCGCCCGCGAGAGAGGCGGCATGCTCGAGGAGCTCGGCTGGACGACGGAGGCACTCGCGCCGGTCGTCCTCAATCCTTAAGATTCCTTTAATTTCCTTGACAGAATGGTTTTTTCGTGCTATTTTATATCCGTACTTTGAAATGAAAAACGGAGGTCAATCAAATGCTCAAGAAAATCATCGCTTTGCTTCTGACCGCAGCCGCCGTTCTGACGCTCTGCTCGTGCAGTCTGGTGGACATGTTCAAGAAGGAAGAGGAAACGACCGAAACGACCCTGCCCGAAACGACGACGGAGTGGATCACCGAATGGACCACCGAAGAGGAATCCTCGACGGAAGAAGAGTCCACCGAACCGCAGACCGCGTATACGCCGGCGTACCGTCCGAGCAACACGAAAAAGAAGGTCCCGGTCACGGCAGCTCCCAAAGCGAACCAGAAAACCTGCGACCACGAGTGGATCGACGCGACCTGCTCCACGCCGCGCACGTGTAAAAAGTGCGGCCTGACCCAGGGCAACCCCAACAAGCACAACTACGCCGCCGCCACCTGCGAGAAGCCGGAGACCTGCCGCAACTGCGGTGCGACGAAGGGTTCCCCGCTCGGCCACGATTACGACGCGCTCGGCCGCTGCAAGCGCTGCGACCCGTACTACAAGAGCCAGAAGACCACGACCACCACCACGACCAAGCCGGAAGACAGCACGACTACCACGACCAAGCCGGCGGACAGCACGACGACGACCACGGAAAAGAAGGAAGACATCCCGACGCAGGTTCCGGACAACGCGCCGTCTACCACCACGACGACCACGACTACGACTACCACCACGACCACGACCACCACAACTACGACCACCACCACGACCAAAGGCGAATTGTTCCCGACGCCGGCCGAATAAAAAGATTTCCCTTTCCGGGAAAGGCAGACCGCCTTTCCCGGTTTGTTTTTTTCTATGATTTTCCCAAAAGCACTCGACAAGAGAAAAAAAGTATGATAATATATTTTGTTAGTGAAGGGAGGTGCGCGCATGGACAAGAAAAAAGCGCTGATCCTCGTCAATCCCCGATCCGGCAGGACGCTGGCGCGACAGCTCGCGTTCAGCTTCGGCAGCGATTTTCAGAACACGGCGTATGAGCCGTTCATCCGGCTGACGACCGGCCCGCGCGACGCGACGGACGTTGCGGCGCGTCTGGCAGGCAGTTTCGATCTCGTCGTCTGCCGCGGCGGCGACGGTACGCTCAACGAGACGATCAACGGCGTGCTTCAGAGCGGCGCTCAGGTCCCGATCGGCTATATTCCCGGCGGTACGACCAACGACTTCGCCAAAAGCAACGACATCCCGCTCGATCAGGACGCCGCCGTGCGTCTGATCCTGGACGGCAAACCCGTGCCGCAGGACGTCGGTCTGTTCGGCGAATCGCGCTATTTCTGCTACACCGCCAGCTTCGGCCTGTTCACGAAGTCGTCCTACGCCACCGACCAGCGTTTCAAGAACCGCTTCGGCTACGGCGCGTACCTTGCCGCAGGCGCGAAGGAGCTGCTGCATATCGACCCGATCGCGCTGCGCGTGGACGTCGACGGCGAAACGTTCGAGGGCGAGTACGTTTTCGGCTCCGTCACGAACGCCTACGCCGTGGGCGGCGGCGTGCTGAAGTTCCCGCGCGGCAGCCTGCGCTTCGACGACGGGAAAATGGAGCTCGTGCTCATCAAAAAGCCGAAAAACCCCGCGCAGATGCTGCGCCTGTTCACCGAGGTGCAGAAGGGCGTCTACGACGAAAACTACTTCACGATCCGTTCCGGCAAGGTGTTCCTGTTCGATTTCCTCGGAAAAAGCGTCCCGTGGTCGCTCGACGGCGAGTTCGGCGGCGAAACCGAGGAGGTCGCCGTGCAGTGCATCCGACACGGAATCCAAATCTTTAAACCTACGGAGGAAACGTCATGAGCTATGCAGATGAGGTACTCATTCAGAATCTGACCGATATTCTGGAAAACGGCGTCTCGGACGAGGGCTGCGTCGTGCGTCCGAAGTGGGAGGACGGCACTCCCGCCCACACGATCAAAAAGTTCGCGATGGTCAACCGCTACGACCTCTCGAAGGAATTCCCGATCACGACGCTGCGCCGCACGGCGTTCAAATCCGCCGTGGACGAGCTTTTATGGATCTGGCAGAAGAAGTCCAACAACATCCACGAGCTGAACTCGCACATCTGGGATTCCTGGGCGGACGAGAACGGCAGCATCGGCAAGGCGTACGGCTACCAGCTCTCCGTCAAGCACCGCTACGCGGAGGGCATGTTTGACCAGGTCGACCGCGTGCTCTACGATCTCAAGCACAATCCGCGCTCGCGCCGCATCCTCACCAACATCTACAACCACCACGACCTGAGCGAGATGGGTCTGTATCCGTGCGCCTACAGCATGACGTTCAACGTCTCCGGCGACCGGCTCAACGCGATCCTCAACCAGCGCTCGCAGGATATGCTCGTCGCCAACAACTGGAACGTCGTGCAGTACGCCGTGCTCGTGCACATGATGGCGCAGGTGTCCGGTCTCAAGGCGGGCGAGTTCGTCCACGTCGTCGCCGACGCGCACATCTACGACCGCCATATCCCGCTGGTCAAGGAGCTGCTGCAGGCGAAGCCCCTGCCCGCGCCGAAGTTCGTGATGGACGAGTCGATCACGGATTTCTACCAGTTCACGACGGACAGCTTCCGGCTGGAGAATTACCAGTTCAACGCATTCGATCATAAGATTCCGGTGGCGATTTAAGAAATGAACCTGATTGCATCCGCGACCCTCGACTGGGGGCTCGGCTACAAAAACGAATTGTTATATCACGTCCGGGCGGACATGGTGCAGTTCCGCAAAAAGACGACGGGGGGCGTCGTCGTCATGGGCAGAAACACGTTTCTCTCTCTGCCCGGTCAGAAGCCCCTGCCCGACCGCGTCAACGTCGTCCTGTCCACCGACCGTTCCTTCTCGCCCGAGGGCGTGACGGTCGTGCGCAGCGTCGACGAGCTGCTCGGCGTCCTCGGCGCATACGATCCCGACCGCGTGTTCGTCATCGGCGGCGGCAGCGTGTACCGCACGCTCCTGCCCTTGTGCGACAGGGCGTATATCACCCGCTTTTACGCCACTCGCGCGGCCGACGCCTTCCTGCCCGATCTCGACCGGGCCGAGGACTGGCAGCTGCGAAAGCGCAGCGTGCTGCACGAGCAGGACGGGCTTTACTACACATTCGATCTCTATGAAAGGATCTGACAGATCATGGCTTTCGTCAATATTGCGATCGACGGACCTGCCGGCGCGGGCAAAAGCTCGCTGTCCAAGGCAGTCTCCGCCGCGCTGGGTTACATCTACGTGGATACCGGCGCGCTGTACCGCGCGGTCGGTCTCTTTATGCTGCGTTCCGGCATCGATCCGAAGGACGCCGACGCCGTCTGCGCTTCGCTCGGCGGCGTGCGTGTGACGCTTCGTTTCGTCGACGGGCAGCAGCGCGTTTTTCTCGCGGACGAGGACGTCTCCGACGCCATCCGCACGCCCGAGGCGTCCATGGCGGCATCCGACGTATCGGCATTCCCGCCGGTGCGTGATTTCCTGTTTTCCCTGCAGCGCGACATCGCCGCCGCGAACAACTGCATCATGGACGGCCGCGACATCGGCACCGTCGTGCTGCCCGACGCGCAGGTCAAGGTGTTCCTGACCGCTTCGGCCGAAACGCGTGCCGAGCGCCGCTGCAAGGAGCTCGCGGAAAAGGGCATGCCCACGCCGTTCGAGGACGTGCTCGCCGACATCGTGCAGCGTGACTACAACGACTCGCACCGCGCGATCGCACCCCTGCGGCAGGCGGACGACGCCGTGCTGCTCGACACGTCCGATCTCGATTT
Organism: Oscillospiraceae bacterium; assembly: GCA_902787275.1. Classification (GTDB taxonomy): domain Bacteria; phylum Bacillota; class Clostridia; order Oscillospirales; family Acutalibacteraceae; genus UBA1425. The sequence goes on from CADAGA010000019.1 coordinate 18,156, forward strand.
TGACGCCGCGCTCGCGGCGCTGATGGATATTATCAAGGAGAGAGTGCAATGAAACCATTCCATTACGATCCCAACAAAGAGAGCAAGGCCTACAAAATCGTCCGTCCGATCATCCACGTGCTGATCAAGATCGTGTTCAAGGATCGGATCGTCGGTCTGGAAAACATCCCGAAGGAGGGCAAATTCCTCGTCGCCTGCAACCACGTCACGGCGATCGATCCCGTGCTGATCTCGGACCGCTGTCCGCGGACGGTGCACTTCATGGCGAAGATCTCGCTGTTCAAGAATCCCTTCTCCAACTGGCTGCTGACGACGATGAACGCGTTTCCCGTCGACCGCTCCGGCGTGGATATCAAGGCGATCCGCTACGCGCAGGCGCTGCTGGACAACGGTCACTCCGTCGGCATCTTCCCCGAGGGCACGCGCTCCAAGACGCTCGAGCCGCAGCGCGCCAAGGGCGGCGTTGCGCTGATCGCGCAGCAGACGGGCGCCGACATCCTGCCGGTCTGCATCTACTTCTCCGAAAAGCCGCGTTTCCGTTCGCGCCTGACCATCCGTTACGGCGAGATCATCCCGTTCGATACGCTGGGACTCGTGGACGCCGAGCACAACGCGAGAGCGCTGCGCGACGCTGCCAATAAGGTTATGGAGAGGATCACCGATTTATGGAAACTCGGCCACGCGTAACGCTCGCTAAGACCGCCGGCTTCTGCTTCGGCGTGGACAGAGCCGTGCGCATGACGTACGATCTGCTCGGCGGCGACGGCAAGGTCGCCACGCTCGGCCCGCTGATCCATAACCCGCAGGTCGTCGGGGATCTTGAAGAAAAAGGCGTGTACGCGATCTCCTGCGCTGAGGAAGCCGAACCCGGCACGACCGTGGTCATCCGTGCCCATGGCGTACCGCCGACCGTCATCGACGATCTGCGAAACGCCGGTGCCCGCGTCGTGGACGCCACCTGCCCGTTCGTGCAGAAGATCCACCGCATCGTTTCGGCGCCCTGCGACGGCGTGCTCATCGCCGGCGACGCGTCGCACCCCGAGGTCGAGGGCATCCGCGGCTGCTGCGCCGCTCCGTCGACCGTGTTTGCGAACGCGCATAGTCTGGAGGAGCTGCTCGCGTCCGACGATCAATTTTCCGAAAAGGAACTAATTGT
>CADAGA010000020.1 GCA_902787275.1 Oscillospiraceae bacterium
AAGGCGCCTGAAACGACGACCGCGAACCGCAACGGACCGTATGCCGTGATCGTTCACGGCGACAGCGGCGCGTACGACGTTTCCGGCGGCGGCAGATACGCACCCGGAGAGTTTGTCAAGGTTTCCATGACGCCACGCGTCGGCTATTCGTTCGTGCGCTGGGAGTCCTCGGATACGAAGGTGATTCCGAACAGCACGTCGCAGACCTACGTTTTCCAGATGCCCGCGTCCGGCTTCTCGCTGCACGCGGTAACGAAGGCGCAGACTCTGCTCACCGTCAACAAAGGCAAGGGTATTGCCTACGTCAGCAGCAGCCGGTATTATACGCCGGGTGAGAAAGTCACGATCACCGCGCAGCCGGAAACCGGTTACGAGTTCTCCGGATGGACGTCCTCGTCCTCGACGGGCACTGCGTCCGCGGGACTGATCAGCAACTCGCCGACGTTCTCCTTCACCATGCCGGACAGACCGATGACCATGACGGCAAACGCCACGCAGAAATCCTATACCCTGCGCCTGTCCGCCGGCACCGGCGTGCGCAGCGTTGCAGGCGACGGCAAATACAAGTACGGCGAAAAGGTCACGCTGACCGTTTCCATGTACGACGGCTACACGCTCAACCGCTTTGACGGCCTGAACGCAACCTACAGCGGCAATACCGTTACGTTTAATATGCCCGCAAAAGATCTCGCACTGACGGCAACCGGAAAGTCGAACGAAAAGTATCTCGTCACGATCACGCTGGACGCCGGCACCCGCGACGTGCAGGGCACCGGCAAGTACGCGCCGGGCGAGACCGTAACAGTCAGATGCACGCTGGAAAAAGGCTATGAGTTCCTGGCGTGGGAATCCTCCGACGTTCGCATCGTTCCGAACAGCATGAAGAGCGTCTACTCGTTCGTCATGCCGCGCGCAAACGTGAATCTGACCGTTCGTACGCAGAAAACCGAGCCGGAGAAGTTCCTCCTGACGCTCTCGATGGGCGAAGGCGTGCGCAGCGTCAGCGGCGGCGGCCTTTATGCGGCGGGCGACAAGGTTACGGTCAGCGCAGTCGTGGACAACGGCTACAAGTTTGACAGCTGGGCTTCCTCTTCTTCCGGCATGGGCGTCCCGTCTGCGGGCTATACAAGCAATTCCCAGACGTACACGTTCACCATGCCGAGCAGGCCGCTCACGATGACGGCTTACGCAGCCAAGGCAGAGCAGGAAGTGTTCGTCAAGCCCGAAGATTGATCTTTGAGAAACGGAAGCATAACGCGCGGGGCGCATGCAGATCGTCTGCATGCGCCCCGTAAAAATTTTGAGCTGCACGGCTCTGCGTGCAGCTCGATACGTCAGATATATTTGTATTACCATCGGAAAGCGGACAGATGCAGGAAAGCGCACCGTCCAATATCGGCGATACCGTTCCCCTGCGCAGCCGGATTTATTCCTCCGGCGTGTCCTCCTCGCGGTTTGTGCGCGCGGGACAGCGCACGTACGGAACGCCGCACTCGCGCAGCGTTTCCTCCAGCACCGTTTCAATGCGATCCTCCTGCACAACGGACGTGATGTCCCAGTACAGCGTGTTGCGGAACGTGACCGCCGCGGCGTAAACGGTATTGACCTGTGTCTGACCGATCATGAACCCGAAGCTTTTGACGTGCTTTTCCAGCTCGTCCGGCATTTTGACGACGCCCAGATTGGAAAACGGGCTCGTTTGCAGCCGCTCGCCGTAGATGGTCGTTCCGGCCTTCAGGATCACGTGCTTCAGTCTGCGCGGCATCATGCGGAATACCGGCATATTGGCTTGTCCGACGTTCGCCTTGACGTCGTTGATCAGCTTTTGCAGATCCGTTCCGCTGTGGAACTGCTGCTTCATTTTTTGCAATATCTCCTCGATGCCCTTGCGCGTTTCCTCCGGAGACATGCACGTCATAAAGTACAGAGAAAAGTTTCTCAGCGTGTGCGAGAGGAAGCGATTGCGCATGTTCAGCGGGATCTCGACCTTGACGGGCTTTCGGCTCTGCTCTGCTTCGGCGCAGGCGGACAGCGCCTTGGTATAGATCGCGGTCAGGTACTGCGTGACGCTGACGTGATGCGCCGACGCGCGTTTTTTCAGCTCGTCGATCGGCAGCTCAAACGTCGTCAGGCGCAGCGTTCCCGTTGCCTTTGCGTGGTTGTACTGATAGGCCGCCGGTTCGCTGCGGCTGCTGCTTTTCCCGTTGCTGCGGAGAAACACGTCGAGGAAGCTGTCGCGGATCTCGTTGACCTGCAGCTGCGATTCGGAAGAAAAGATATCGTCCTGCGCGGGGATCGTTTCGCCCTTGACGCGGTAATACTCCGCGATGATGTTTTTAAGCACGACGGACGCGCCGTAACCGTCCGTCACGGCATGAAACAGCTCGAAGCCGATACAGTCGTCCCAATACGTGATGCGCACGACCGGCTGCGTTTCGTCGCGGACGTGGAACATTTTGCACAGCTGATCCGTTTGCTGGATCAGGAAGTCCGTCGTCTTTTGAAACGCAGACAGCCTGTACTGCAAAAAGCTCTTGGACAGCGTGACGAAGTGATACGGGAGCCGCTGCCGGACGCGATCCACCGCCTGCAGCAGCGTCTCGTAGTCGATGGCTTCATCCAGACGTGCTTCCATGCGGAATCCCTGCGCCCAGGATTTCGTCGCGATATACGGATACAGGATGCCGCCGGAGTCCAGCGACAGGGAATTCAAGGTCTTTTCGATTTTCATATCTCACGGCAAAAATGCCGCTGCACCTCCATTGATAACACGGTCAAACAGTCGTTTGCAAAAAGAATCTGCTTCATTCAAACAGACAAAAATTCTACTTAGTATCATACACCTTTTGGGGAAAGAATACAATAGTTTTTTATTTTCCGTGTTGAGAATCTGTAAAGATTCGGTGAACAACAGCGGCTCTGATGCGCGCGAAAGATCCCGCGGCGCAGGGGGAAAACGGTTGTATGCATGCGGAATATATGCTATACTCTTTGACGGAGGGGACGTGTAAATGGAGATCCGGAGGGAAAAGAAGTTCTACGGCTTTCGGTGGCAGGACGCGGACGAGTATATCGCGCTTGTCATCCTTGAGGACGGAACGCGGCTGCTGGCGCATGAGGACGGATACGCCGTCGACCCGGCAGGCGCGAAGTATTATCACGTTGCGCGCGAGGTAGAGTATACGCCGGAGAAGCTCGATGCGCCGTGGCTGGAAGAGGATGCTGATCCGAATCCGGCGCCGGCAACGATGCTGGAAGATCTCGGCTGGACGAAAGACGCCAAAGCGCCGATGGTTTATCCGCTCGGCTCGGACGAAGCCGTAGAGTCGACAAAGATTTAACACAGCACAAAAAACAAACAGCCTCCGATCCGGTTCTGCCAGCAGAGCCGGGACGGGGGCAGTTCGGCGATACGCTGCGCGCAGTTTTGACGAAGGCGCAGAAGGGATAACTATTCTATTTCAATCCGAGTCTCTGTTCCGTTAGGAGCAGGGGCTTTTGTTTTTATGAAAGGAAGTGTTCTTTATGACGTAGCAAAACTTGTAATCATGCGGGCTTCTTTGTGCCACACAAATGCGCGTCCCATCCGGTGCCGGGTGAGACGATCACACTTGCGATGCCGGAAGAAAACAATAATCAAATAAATCTGTTTTTGGTCAACGTATTTTTTCATTTTTTCAAGCACTTGTTTTAGCCGTTCGACCGGTTTTACAAGGTCTTGATCGACCGTTTCAGCGCCAATTACTTCCACATATTCTGCGTCGCTGTCTATATGTAATGAGTCCCAAAGCGCGTCCCAGTTTCGTCCGAAATCGTCATCGAAACCAAACGCCGTACGAATACGTTCAAACATTTCCATATAGTATTTGCAGCCGGTTAAATCTATACGAACCGTTTTCTTTCCTTGCATGACAATACTCCTTCAGATGATTTGATAAAAAGACTCATAACCGCTTCGCCCTCTCGAAAACGGGAGGGTATATTTTTTGTGTCTGGAATTTTACGCTGCTGAAAAACTGACAGCACATCGAACGAACTCCCGCGCCGGAAAACGCGCGAGTCTTTTGCAGAAAAGTCTTGCACTGATTCTATATGTATGGTATAATCACAGCGTCACATACATTTTCATAAATTGCCTTTTTCACGGGGCGTGTTTTTATCCTTTGGTAAAAATACGCGCTCTCATTTGACGTTCCGTGATAAGGCGTAAAATGTGTGTGACAACTTCGGAGCCGTGTATTTTTCGGTGTGCGGTTTCGATGAATGCCGCACACTTTTTTCTTTTTGTGACGTTCGTACCGCCAATCGCTGCATTCGCGCCGAGTTACGGTTTTTGCCGGAAAAGTGTGCTATACTGTAACCAACAAGTAAAGGAAGTGATTCAAGATGGAATTTGTCTGAATGAAGAATAGACGATTGTTCGACAGAAAAACGCCACGGTCGTGTGGTATGTGAGGTTATCCAATTCGCCGCAGATCGTGAAAGAAGTGCTTAAGGAGAGTATTTAGAATGGGCTTTTTGATATTTGTATTTGTTGTTTGTGTTGTCATACTAGTGTTTGCAGGTATTTTAAGACTATATCTCTTTGTAAGTGATAAAAATGCAGAATCCCGCAGACAAGAAAACCAGCCGATAATGGATCGCTATCAAGAAGAATATAAAGAAATGGTTCAAAAGCACAACGAAGCAAGAGCAAAAATCATAGGAACACCCATAAAGAGAGCTTCTATTGATGCGTCAACTTTCGCTGTTCGCAGATCAGACGGACTGATTTTTATTTATGCAGAAAAACCTGTTAAACAACCATTCTTTAAAGACGATGGGACTCCTGTTAAGGCAACAGACGGAAGCTTCACAATTCTTTTTACATGCGGCGTAAATTGTGTTCTTTTTTGGGCAGAAAAGGGCTCATTACAATACACAACTCAAACGTCAGGTAACGGTTCTCAAGTTGCTACAAACGCATTGAAAGGTGCTGTGCTTGCTGGAACGGCAGGCGCGATTGTCGGCGGATTAGGAACTATGGGTGCACAATCTCAAACGGTCACACATGATACAAGGAAGATTGTTGTTAAGCTTACTAATGGGAATGAAGTGGAATGCCCGTATGCCTATCGTCAAGCTTTTATTACTTGTATGCCGGAAAAGGAATATGAATTTCTTAAAATGAGCAACAGATTAAATTGAATAATTGACCGCTTCGTCCTCTCGGAAACGGGAGGGTGAATTTTTGTGCCTGAAACTTGGCACTTCTAAAAAAACAGGCATCGCTCCGAACGAACTCCCGCGCCGGGAATCGCGGTCGGAACCGCGTCCGCTCTGCGTCAGGGACATCGGATCGTAGAAAATCGGACGCTATGTTTCCGGAAACGCAAAAAGAAAGCGTGACATAAAAAACTCACGAGCCTAAATAGGCTCGTGAGGTCAGTGGTGGAGATGAGGGGGATCGAACCCCTTACCTCTTGAATGCCATTCAAGCGCTCTCCCAAGTGAGCTACACCCCCACGGAACAAAATCCATTATACCCGAAAATCCGAAAATGTCAAGGGATTTTTGAAACTTTTTTTATTGCGAACAAAACAAATGTTTGCATTTTGCGCGCGGCTATGGTATACTGTACGCAGAAGTTTCGGATCGGAGGGTTTCCCATGGAAAAGCTCAATGAGACCCAACAGAGAGTGTACGAATATCTCGTGGAGAAAATGCGCGACGGCGTACCGCCCTCCGTGCGCGAGATCGGCAGCGCGGTCGGGCTGCGCTCGACGTCCTCCGTGCAGGCCAATCTCGACGCTCTGGAGTCGAAAGGCTACATTTCGCGCGATCCGCTGCGCAAGCGTTCCATCCGGATCGTCGGTATGGGCGAGCCGACTGTGCAGGTACCGCTGCTGGGCACCGTTGCCGCGGGTGCGCCGCTGCTGGCTGTCGAGCAGATCGAGGGCTACATCCCCTTCTCCGGCCGGTTCAGCGCGGATAAATCCTTCTTCGCGCTGCACGTGCGCGGCGAAAGCATGATCGAAGCGGGCATCCTCGACGGCGACGTCGTGATCGCCGAGCGCGTCTCCTCCGCGGAGAACGGCCAGATGGTCATCGCGCTGGTGGACGACGAGGCCACGGTCAAGACGTTCTACAAAGAACGGGGACAGTACCGCCTGCAGCCCGCCAACGAAGCATATGAACCGATCATCGTCGACCACGTGGAGATCCTCGGCAAGGTCGTCGCGGTGTTCCGTTATTATTAAGGAGTCTGCTTATGTCTGTACCGCTGGCTGAACGGCTGCGGCCGCAAACGCTTGATGAGATCGTCGGACAGCGGCATCTGCTTGCACCGGGGAAACCGCTGCGTCGGATCATTGAATCCGGCGAGCTGCCGAACATGGTCTTTTACGGGCCGTCCGGCGTCGGCAAAACCACGCTCGCGAGCATCATCGCCCGCCGGACCGACCGCCACCTCGTGCGTCTCAACGGCACGACTGCCGGCACCGCCGAGATCAAGGACGTGATTTCGCGGCTGGATTCTTTCCTGGCGCCGAACGGCATCCTTCTGTATCTCGACGAGATCCAGTACCTGAACAAAAAGCAGCAGCAAACGCTGCTGGAATACATCGAAAAGGGCTCGATCACGCTGATCGCGTCCACCACGGAGAACCCGTATTTCTACATCTACAACGCCATTCTGAGCCGCTCGACGGTGTTCGAGTTCAAGAGCGTCGGGCCTGCCGACGTCGTTCCCGCCGTGGAGCGGGCGTTCACATTCCTGCGCGACGAGCGCGGCGAACCGATCGAGACGGAGGCGGGCGTTACGGAGCACATTGCGCGCGCATGCGGCGGCGACGTGCGCAAGGCGATGAACGCTGTGGAGCTGTGCGTGCTGTCCGCGCCTTTGACGGACGGTGTGCGCCGCGTGACGATGGAGGCCGCCGCGGAGCTGACGCAGAAAAGCGCCATGCGCTACGACCGCGCGGGCGACGACCATTACGATATCCTCTCCGCATTCCAGAAGTCCATGCGCGGCTCCGACCCGAACGCCGCGCTGCACTATCTGGCGCGTCTGCTCGAAGCGGGCGATCTGCCCTCGGCATGTCGGCGGCTGATGGTCTGCGCGTGCGAGGACGTGGGTCTGGCATATCCGATGATCATTCCGATCGTCAAGGCAGCCGTGGACGCGGCGATGATGGTGGGTCTGCCCGAGGCGCGCATCCCGCTTGCGGATGCGGTCGTGCTGGTCTGCAATTCGCCGAAGTCGAACTCCGCTTACCTCGCGTTCGACGCGGCGCTGACGGACATCAAAGCCGGCAAGAGCGGGCCGATCCCGCGCACGCTGCAAAACGTCCATTATGACGGCGAGGACAACCCGACCAAAGGACAGTTCTACGTCTATCCCCACGACTTTGAAAACCATTGGGTCGCCCAGCAGTATTTGCCGGACGCGCTCAAAAACGCTGAGTACTACCGCTTCGGCGACAATAAAACCGAACAGGCTGCGCGGGAATATTGGGACCGCGTCAAGCAGAAGGAAGGACGATCAACATGAAAAAAAGAGTTTGTGCATTTCTATGCGCGCTGCTGCTGCTGGTGAGCTTCTCCTGCGTCGTGTCCGCGTCGATCCAGGTCGTGGACCCGGACGGCAGCACGCATTATGACACCGACGAAGTCGAGACGACGAAGCAGCCGGGCGCGGCCGCCGTGGCCGCCAAAAGGGTGATGGAATCCGTTTCCAATTTCTGGCGCCGTTTCGGTTTTTTGTCGATCGTGATCCTGCTGCTCGTGGCGATCGTGGTCGCGATCGTGATCAGCGAGTTTGAGCGGCAGAAAAAAGAAGCCCGCCCGCCGCAGGAAAAAGCCAAGAAGAAAAAGAAAAAATAAACCCGATCAAACGCAGAGAGCTTCTCTTCCGGTGACAGAAGAGAAGCTCTTTTTTCGTTATATGCAGCGGGTTATTTGCCGGCTCTGTACAGCTTTACCGTTTGGATCTCGAACGGGCGGAAGGAAAGACCGATCACACCGTCCGTACAGTCGAGCGGCTGTTTTTCGTCCTCGAGCATGTTCGTCAGCACAGCGCGGGAAACGGGAACGCCGAGCTGCACGCGCGCGTTCGTTTTCGTTCCCTCGCATTCATACAGGCGAAGCACGAACGCATCGCTGTCGTCCTCGGCGGGTTTGACGGATTCGATGACGACGTTCTCCGCGCTGACCGCCGCGAGACGGGGAAGCTCGGCCTTGCCCGCTGCGGATTCCAGAGGGACGTTCAGCATATACGCCGGATGGACGACGGATTTAGCGCCGAACGGACCGTCGTGCACGAGCAAAGAATAGGTCATTTCGTGATCGCCGCAATCGCCGGTCACATCGGGATGCGTGCCGCCGCGGTGCAGCGAAAGACGCAGATTGCCGTCGGTCACGCTGACGCCGTACTTGCAGTCGTTCAGCACGGCCGCGCCGAACGCAGGCTCGCTGACGTCCGTATAGTTGCGGTTGCATACTTCAAACTTGGCCAGCTCGAGGCTGTTGTTTTTCGTCGTGGGACGGCGGATGGCGCCGTACTGGATCTCACAGCGCGCATAAGGCGCGGTGACGTCCAGGTCAAAGCCCGACTTGAGCAGACGGTGCGGGCTGTTCCAGTGCACCAGCGTGTGGAAGTCAATGCGCGGCGTGTTGGCGTAGCAGACCATATCCTGCACGAGGGTGGTGCCGTCGCCGATCGTGAACGTGCTGCGCAGACGGATCTCCACCGCGCCGTTCGAGACGACCTGTCTGCCCAGGAAGCCGTGGACCGGCTTCAGGTTCTGCACCGTGTTGTATTCGACGTCCCAGTTGTCGTAGTTCAGCGGGACGTCCTCGCCGAACAGGAAAACGTTCAGCGGTTCTCCCCCGCTTTTGCGCAGCTCTCTGCCGGAGGACAGGTCAGTCAGGGACGAAATGTATCCGTCCGCGTCGAACACGATCTTCGCAAACGGCGTTTGCAGCGTGACGCCGTCATAGCAGAACGGCGACGGCGCCTCCTTCGGCGTATCGCACAGCATCAGCGTCCGGCTGCCGAATCCGGGAAGGGCCAATCCGCCGACCGCCAGCTTTTCGCGTCCGCACACGTCCACGTACCGCTGCGAAGGGTAGTCGCGGGCGAAGCCGTCCGCATCGAGCACGGCGGGGTCGCTGCGTTCAAAGGAAAGCGTGTTGAAAACCGTGACGCAGTCGCTTCCGTCCGTCAGCGACGATGCGTACGCTGCCGCGGCGTCCGCGTAGCCGCGAAGGATCTCGTCCATTTCGCGGTTGTACAGCGCGTACACCTCGGTAATGCACGTGCCGGGCAGAATGTCGTGGAACTGGTTTTTCAAAAGCGTCTTGAGCCATTTATCGCTTTGCGCGTGGCGCGGCGCCTGGGTCAGCACGTTGAAGTATTCCATATTCCGCAGGGCGTATTCCGCCTTGCGGTTTTTGCGCTTGACGTCGTGCATCTGCGTGAGCGTGCCGCGGTGCAGCTCGAGATACAGCTCGTCGCCGTATACCGGCAGCTCGTCCTTTTGCGCTTCCAATTCGTGCATGAACGCGCTGAGCGTCATCGGCTCCATGATCGGCATGCCGTCCATATGCTCCGCGCGCGCGGCCGATTCGAGCATGCCCGCCGTCGGACCGCCGCCGCCGTCGCCGTAGCCGTATGCCATCAGGCGCAGATCGGTCGCGCTTTTCATCTGCAGATCGCGTGTGCAGCCGTATCCGTCGTCTGCGTCAGGCCAGCAGTGCGTGCGCGGGAAGTGCGTCAGCACCTCGCTGCCGTCGATCCCCTTCCAGACGAAGCTCTCGAACGGGAAACGGTTCAGCTCGTTCCAGCCGATCTTGGACGTGAAAAAGTATTTGGTTTCGCAGCCGCGCATGATCTGCGGGATGTTGGCGTTGTAACCGAACGTGTCGAGCAGCCAAAAGCTGTCCGAGGTATAGCCGAAGTTTTCGCGCGTGAACTGCTGTCCCTTCAGAAACTGCCGCACCATCAGCTCGCCCGACGTGATGTTGCAGTCGCATTCCACGTAGACGCCGCCGTTCGGCTCGTACCGTCCCTCTGCGACGCGGCGCTGCATATCCGCAAAGATCGACGGATAGTAGTCCTTCATCCATTCGCTGTGCAGTGCGGAGGACTGGAAGAAACGGTACTCCGGATACTGCTCCATCAGATGCAGGGCGTTGGAATAGGTGCGCGCGCATTTGCGGATGCACTCGTCGACCGGCCAGAGCCACGCCGTGTCGAGGTGGGAATGGCCGATGTGACCGACCTTGCCGAACACGCGGGAGTTCGTGCCGGCAAAAAACGGGCGCGAGATCTCCAGCGCCGCGCGCACGCCCTTGCGGAACGCCTCCTCGCTCGCGTGACGCGGGTACAGAACGAGCACGTCGTGGATTTTTTCGAGTGCGCGTCCGGCGCGCGCGGCAGGGAATCCGTCGCGCGGGAAATGCGTTGCTGCGCCGAGCAGCTCGCGCAGATCGAACAGCAGTGTGAACACCTCTTCATCCCGCGTGCAGATGTTCACGCCGTCATAGGTGTGGCGGAAGCTTTCCTTTTCGATATCCGGGTATTCATAATTGTTATAAGGATCTGTGTCCACATCGAAGTGACCGGCGTAGCACTCGAAGGCGAGATCGACCGTATCGCCCGGCTGAAAAACGCCGAGGTATTGCGCGGCGTGGTTGCCGCCGATGAATTCGCAGTTTTTGCGATTGAAGATGCCTTTCGGCTCGCCGTTCAGAAAGAAAAGCTGCTCTCTGCCGCCGCACAGCGAGACGGCGTACAGCGGCTGACCGGACAGCGATTCCGGAACCGTAAAGCTGCCGCAGACCCAGAGATTCTCCCATTCGCCGCCCCACGAGGTCCCCTTTTCGATGGGAGACAGGCCGCTTTCGGGCACGCGCCGCAGATGCGCCTTCGTACACATCGCGCGAACGTTCTCAAGCTCGCCGACCTTGCGGTACACCAGTTTTTCATAGATATGCAAAAGCTGTTCCAGTTTTTCATAGATCCGGTTTTTCAGGTTTTCGTTATACATGTTTCCACATCGGTCCTTCCCTGAGAGTCACGTATACTTTATCATACAAAAATCGGCTCTGTCAACAAAAACCTTCTTTGCATGGAATGCAGGCTTCACGCATATTTTTTGGCAAAGGGGGTTTTGGTTTGTCTGTCATCCTGCGCACGCTGAGCGCCGTTTTATGGGGGCCGCCGTCGCTCGTTCTGTTCCTGGGAACAGGACTGTATTTTACCGTTCGCGGGCGGTTTTTTCAGTGCCGCGCCGGCACGATCCTGCGCGGCACACTTGGCGGCAGACGTCCCCGCAGCGCGCCGGAAGGGACGATGCCGCCGCTGCGCACGCTTTCGACGGCGCTGGGCGCGTGTATGGGAACCGGAAACATCGCCGGCGTCGGAACGGCGCTGACGGTCGGCGGCGCAGGCGCGCTGTTCTGGATGTGCGTGAGCGCGTTTTTCGGCATGATGACTGCGTTTGCCGAGACAGTGCTCGCCGTGCGGTTTCGGGAAAGGGACGATGCGGGTGATCGGGTCGGCGGTCCGATGATCGTGCTGGAAAAAGGACTGGGTATGAAAAGGACGGCGAAGATCTACGCGTTTCTGCTGGCAGCATCCGCGTTCGGCATCGGAAACATGGCGCAGGTCAACGCGTCCGCATCCGCGCTGCACACGGCGTTCGGTGTGTCGCCCGTTCCGGTCGGCGCGGCGTTCTGCGTGCTGATCGCGCTGACGGTCTGCGGCGGCGTGAAGCGCATCGGCGCCGTCACGGAAAAAGCCGTGCCGCTGCTGTCCGCCGTGTTTCTGCTCTGTGCTGTCGGCGCGCTGTGGAACCGGCGCGCGCTGCTCCCGGACGCGATGCGGGAGATCTTCGCCGGGGCGTGGGATCTGCGTGCTGCGGGCGGAGGTCTGGCCGGTCAGGCGATCCGCGTCGGTGTGACGCGCGGCGTATTCTCCAACGAAGCCGGTCTCGGCAGTACAGCGGTCATCCATGCCGCCGCCGATACGGATACGCCTGCGCAGCAGGGTCTGTGGGCGATCCTGGAGGTGTTTCTCGATACCGTGCTGATGTGTACGGTCACGGGTCTGGTGATCCTGACTTCCGGCGTGTGCGCTCCGGGTGCGGACGGCGCGGAGCTGTTCGCAAAAGCGCTCGGCGTGACCTTCGGACGCGCGGGCGGCATCCTGACTGCCGTTACGCTGTCGCTGCTGGGATTTGCTTCGCTGACCGGCTGGTCCTATTGCGGCGAACGCGGCGCGGCGTACCTGTTCGGCAGGCGGGCGATCCCCCCGTACCGCGTGCTGTACGCTGCCTGCGCTTTGTTCGGCAGCTTCCTGCGGCTCGACACGGTGTTCCGGATCTCCGACGCGCTCAACTGTCTGATGGCGCTGCCGAATCTGCTGTCTCTGTGGGTGCTGTCCGGTACGGTGTTTGCCGAGCTGCGGACGTATAAAGCATTCGGAAACCGTCCATACTTCCCGTGCGAAAAGGAGGATAAGCCATGACGCTTGCCATTGTGACCGTAGCATCGTTTTGCCTTTTGGGGATCGCGCTGTCCGTATCCGCGGCCGTTTCCGACAAAGCTGCCCGCGACAACATGCGGGATATGACCGTGTCCGGCGCGCTGCGACGCAGGGAATAACGCTGTTCCGACACAAAAAAGGGGATGCCGATCGCTGCGGCAGTCCCCTTTTTTCATACTCTATTCACACTTTCGTCATTGCATTCCGCGGCGGAGTATGGTAGTATAAGAGTGCATTTATCCGTACTTTTGACGACAAAAGAAAGGGATCTGATATGAAAAAAGAATGGGTCAAGACGCTTGCCGCCGTGCTTGCCGTGGCGATGATCGTTACGACGATCGCGTCCTGCGGCCGCAAGGGCAGGGAGCCGACGGACAGTCTGGTCGCCAGCGAAACGTATACGCCCGCTACCGTGCAGGCGATGGAAGACGACGCGCTCACCGCGCTTATCAAGGAAGTTTCCGGCGAGGATTGGGACGGCGATTACAGCGCGCTGACGCCGTCGCAGCGCTCCGCGATCCAGAAAAAGCTGGATGAGAAGGGTTACAGTGCGACCGTCACGGACAAGGGAATCGTCTATTACAGCTATACGCCGACCGCGGACGAGGCCGAGATTGCCGACGCCGCAAAGAAGGCGCTGGGCGACGCGTCGTGGACCGGCAGCTATAAGGATCTGAATGATGACGAAAAAGTTGCCGTGCGCGACGAGCTGCGCAAACGCGGTTACGACGCGGAGATCGGTGCGAACGGATTTGAGTTTCTGGGCGAGGCGGAGCGCAAGGAGCAGACGACGAAGTACAGTTACGACCGTCTGCCCACACAGGAGCAGATCATCAGCGCGGTCAGCGACGTGATCGGCTCGGGCGCCGCGATCAAATGGGACGGCGATATGCTCTCCCTGACGCCCGAACAGCGCAAGGAAGTGCTGAAAAAGCTCAACGATTACGGATTCGATCTGGCGCTCAACGAACAGGGCGAATTTTACATGGTGCACAATCCTGCCAATAAGGTGACGTACAAGACGGCTTACAGTCCCATGGAGATCGACGGCACCACGCAGGAATCGACCACGGTCGCGACGACCGCGCCCGAGGTCCCGCCGGAAACCGGCACCTCGGCGACAGAAACGATCTCTGCGCCCGAAGCGCAGAACGTCGCGCTTTCGACCTTCGGCGGCACCGGCGGCGACAGCTTTCGCCACGTGACCCCGGCGAAGGATGGCGGCTACATCGTTACGGGCGCGTTCTTGTCCCGCGACGGGGATTACGCGGGCACGGACAGCAATTGGAAAGAAGTGCGCGGCTCCGTGCTCAAATACGACGAGGACGGCACGTTCCTGTGGAAGGCAACGGTCGGCAGCAAGAATCCGATCGACCGCAGCGGCGTGATCCTGAACCAGTCCGCGGAGCTGACCGACGGCAGCATCGTCACGGTGGGCTATACCGGCGGCAGGGATCTCGGTGCAAAGGATTCGATGGACGCGCTG